>NZ_JBGMEK010000008.1:0-112968 GCF_041447265.1 Microbulbifer epialgicus | reverse complement strand
TCTTCGCCTCTATGTCAAGCTAGTTTTTGTCCGTTTTTTGACCCATGAAACTCTAAACTCTAGTCTAATACTTAAAACGAAAGAACATTTCGGCCCTAGGAAGCATCTAAAGCCCTTAAGTATATCTGCAGAATCTTTGAAAGATTCTTATCTATATAAATCCCACCCCTAAGGTGAGTTTACCGTCATACAGGTCTTCGCCTCAAAAGTACTTTGCGCATTAATCACACTATTCGAAAGACTGTACTCCTCACTTAGCTGATGCAACTTCTGTTCGCGATCATTTTTATCCATTTCTCCCACCCACTGCGTCGCGTTATAAAAAGCTTCCCAACTGTCGCTCTCCAAATACAACTGCTTAAAAGCCGGCACCAGAGATTCGTACTCAGCGACCAATGCGAGAGTGGCGTTGTTGGCTTTTTCTATATAGGCCTGGTAGCGCGTCGGATTGGGCCAGTCTTCGGATATTTTTCGATAACATTGACGCAGTCGTGCCAGCACTAAATTTTTCTGCTCGAGCTTGAGACTGTCTGATTCAGAAGAGTTGTAAATCGGCTTAAGCTGCTTACGCGCCATATTCATCAGTTGACGTACGGCCATTGTCTCGGCACGGGCTTGGGTGGCGGAACCGGTCAGGCCCTGACTGGCAAGCCAACCCGGCAGGGCAATTTCCGAGACGGCAGTTGCGAAACTTTCATTGAATTGGGTATCACCAGAAATATATACCCGCCTGTGCGCCAACTCATGGAATAGCAACCCGGCTAGACGCTCTGGTGGCCAATTTACAAAACTGGAGAGTACTGGGTCATCAAACCAGCCAAGAGTACTGTACGCGGGTACCGGCCCCAGATAAATATCGTAACCCTGTGCTCTCAAACTATTGGCTTTCGCGATTGCGGCAGACTTCCGGAAGTAGCCTCGATAGCTGGCGCAACCAGCAACAGGGTAGCACCAGCGTTTTGGGGTTAGGGAGAATTCAGGAGCAGCCAGAACATTCCAGATGGGATATTGATCTTCCAGCTGTACGTAAGAGCTGTAAGCTTCGCCCACCGGCAAATCCAGCTGTTGAGCGGCATAAGCCCGTATCTCCTGCACCAACATTAACTGTCGCCTCAGTTTCTCATCAGTGTCGGGCTCCTGTACCACCTTTTCAATTGGCTGGCGCGCGGAGAGAATCCGCCACTGACCCGCTGCAGCTTGAGCGTAATAACCGACTGTCTCGCAACCACAAAGAAACAGTGTGATGACTAATAGCCAGATATGCCTGCTATGAGGACTTAATACAGACTTCAAAACTCCAATGCTGATATACACTTTTGTCCTATTTTCCTTTTTATGTAGTGCCATATCTGTGGATCTACCCAGTCTTCGCCAAATCTTCAATGGGTTATAGCATGTTGCCAGTTAGTGCAATTCTGATGGTATTTGCCCTGGCTTTCACCTCCATTGCCTGGTTGCGCTTACTTAGAGTCTGCTTTTCTGATAGCCCCCTAGCTGGGTGCTTTGCGCTGTTTTTACCTCCCCTGGCGCTGATTTTACTCCTGCCCCGCTGGCGTGAGGAAAAGGAGTTATACCAACTACTGGGTGCAGCCTGTATCTGTTTGATACTGAGCCTGACGCTACAGTAAACCCCACCGAGACTAACTCGGCTCCGGTTGATTTAGGTCAAGAGGCTTACTTTTCGACTCCATACACTGCTTAGATGAAGCATTGGCGTACTGGAGAGAGAGATGGATGCCTTGATTGATCTATTTACCAGTTTTTCCGGCTTGCTCAGCCTGGCCGTAATCGGGTTTATATTACTGATGGCATTTTATTTTTATCGTTTGGTTCGCAACAATGTGGAAAAGGCGGTGGCAGAGCAAGAAAGGCAAGAAAAGGCGGCGGCTTCCCATGGGAATAAGCCAGCTGGCGCTGCTGTATCCCGCTGAGGTTCAGGATCTCAGGGTGATTAATATTAGCCGCGAAGGTTTTGCGGCTAAAGGCGATTTAGCAAAGCCCGCTTTGCAAATTCGTCGATTTATCAAGCTGACCGCCCAGTTTTTGTCGCGATGGGGGCTTGCTATTAGTGGCACAAAAGCCGGGATCGATCAGCTTTATCTTGCATGGAACGCAGACTGCCCTTACACCTGAGCAACTCTTGTATTGAGAGCACAGGGTTACAGTTAGGGGTAGGGCAGATAAAACAACAGGGCTATTGCCCCGGTGGTTTCGACCGCCGGGGTACTTTAGCATAGGGCTATTGAGCCTGTTCTTTGTTGGAATCCCTCTTTATCCATCGGCCAAACAAAATTCCCACCTCAAACAACAGCCACATAGGTACTGCCAGTAGCGACTGGGAAATAACATCCGGTGGCGTGAGTAGCATACCAATCAGGAAGCACCCCACAATGACAAAGGGTCGCTTACGCCCCAGGGTTTTGGCATCCACTGCGCCACTCCAGATCAACAATACAGTGGCAATAGGTATCTCGAAGGCAAAGCCAAACGCAAAAAACAACTTCAGTACCAGATCAAGGTAGCTGCGCATATCCGGCATCACTTTGATATCTGCGTGGGCGGAACCGACGAAAAAATCAAATAAAATGGGAAATACAACAAAATAAGCAAAAGCGACGCCAGCATAAAAAAGAAACACGCTAGTGACCAGGATTGGTACCGCGATGCGCTTTTCATTTTTATACAACCCGGGGGCAATAAATGCCCAGGCTTGGTAGAGTACGAAGGGGATCGCAATAAAGAAAGATACTATAAATGTGGTTTTAAATGGGGTCAGAAAGGTGGAAGTGACTTCCGTGGCAATCATTCCCGCATCACCTACCAACCTCTCCTGCAAAGGATTGGCAATGAAGTTATAAATATCCGAGGCAAATGGTACGAGACAGGCGAATAAGACCACTACCACCAACAGAGTACGCAGCAGGCGATCGCGCAATTCGATCAAATGATCGATAAACGGCTGCTGGCTGTCTTGTGCTTGATCGCTCATTGTTGCTTGTCTTTTTCCTGTTGCGATTCTTTTTCTTCATCCAGCTCAACATTTTCAGGGTGATCCGGATTCATTTCCGGATCGCCGAAGTCGTGCCAGTGTTCGGGATACTCGGGGTCTTGCAACTCCTCCGTAGTTTCATCCTGTTCGGGCAGGTAGTCCTCTTTTTCCGCACGGGGATGGGCCGGTTCCTCAGACATTTTGGGTGAGTTTTTTTCTGCTGACTCCAGAGCGCTCTTCCCGGACTGTTGCGTGGGAGGCTTTTCCTCCTCAGGTTCCTGTAAAGATTCTTTCACTTCTCGATTGGTCTCGCTGAAAGTGCGCTCCATTTCCCGGCGACTTTCCTCGATCTCGCGTAGGATGCGCTCATTGTGCAACTCGCGACGAATATCATCAGCGCCCACTTCCTTTTCCAGCTCCTCACGGGCGCTGTGCAAAGTGCGCTTTAAGCCGGACCACCAACGGGCTGTGGTGCGGATGGCGTCGGGTAGGCGCTCGGGCCCAACCACGAGCAGGCCCACCACGGCGACCAGCAGCAGTTCAAAAAAGCCTATATCAAACACGGAGCATTACTCGCGTTAATGGTTGCCGAATTATTTGTCCTGGGATTGCTTGTCTTTTTCCTTGGTGGCACTGCCTTGTTCTGGCTTTTCTTCCTCGTCGTGCTGCAGGCGCTCTGGATCTTTATCCTCATCGGCATCTGCGTCTTTTTTCTTGTCCTCATCCTTGATCGCTTTGCGGAAGCCCTTGATAGCTCCACCGAGATCACCACCAAGGTTTTTTAGACGCTTGGTTCCGAACAGCAGAAGGACAATGACCAGAATAATCAACAGCTGCCAAATGCTAATTCCACCGAATCCCATAATTATCTCCATGTCATTTAATGCGATAGCCAGACGCTAGGCGACCACAGGCTATCATTGGTAAAACTACAATTTTTGGAAACCTTCAATTACAACAGCAAAGGCTCCTGAATACTTTCATTACGCGCTTGTCAGCCCTCTTTGGATCGAGCGGCTTTCTCCTCCAGACCTGAAAGGCCAAAACGCCGACCCAATTCCTGTAATACATCCTGCGAACCCGCCCCCAGGTGAGAGAGCATCACCATCGAGTGAAACCACAAATCCGCCGTCTCGGCGATCATATCCTGATTATCGCCGCTGGACTGTGCGTCCTTCGCCGCGAGAATAGTTTCTGTAGCCTCCTCGCCAACCTTTTCCAGGATTTTGTTCAAACCCTTTTTATGCAGGCTGGCCACATAGGACTTCTCAGCATCGTCTTCACACTTGCGGCTTTCCAATACGGCGTCGAGTTGCTGTAATAGTTCACTCATGCTGGGGCTCAGTTGTAGATGGCTTTAGGGTCTTGAATCACAGGCTGATTCACCTGCCACTCACCGTCCTGTAGAAGGTTGTAGAAGCAGCTGCTGCGCCCAGTATGGCAGGCGATACCACCTTGCTGTTCCACCATCAGTAGCACTGTGTCTCCATCACAGTCGAGGCGTATTTCACGCACCTTCTGTAGAAAGCCGGAAGTTTCACCCTTGCGCCATAGGTTCTTGCGCGAGCGCGACCAGTAAACCGCGTAGCCCTCGCTGGCGGTAAGGGCCAGGGATTCGCGATTCATCCATGCCATCATCAACACCCGCCCACTTTTATAATCCTGGGCTATGGCTGGTACCAGGCCATCACTGTTCCAATTGACCTGGTCAAGGAAACCGGTTGTCGCTTTTGCTTGAGTCAATGTCCCTTCCTTCAGAGTTCCAAGTGTAGGTCGGCCCGAGCCGTACCTAAGGCCAGAGCAACAATACCAGGGCGGCAATACCCAGGGCCCAGCCCGAGGGTGGCAACTGCTCTAGCCATTGGGGTTTGCTCAAGGCCAGGGCTCCTGCGGCGAGGAATACACCGCCAACACGACGGAGGTACTGCCAACGCCCGCGGCGCTGACCACTCGCCAACTTTTCACCGATATTCTCCAACTGTGGTGCCAGTTCCCGTGACTGCTCCAGGGCGGAATACACCAGCTGCGGCATCTGCGGGAATTTCTCCAGCCACTCGGGGCCGTAGCGTTTAATCTCACCCACAATGGTTTTCGGGTGGATGCGATCACGCATCCAGCGTTCCAAAAATGGATGAGCAGTCTTCCATAGATCCAGCTGCGGATAAAGCTGTCGACCCAAGCCCTCAATATTCAACAGGGTCTTTTGCAGCAATACCAGCTGCGGCTGAACCGCCATATCAAAGCGGCGTGCGGTCTGGAACAGACTGATCAATACCCGCGCAAAAGAGATTTCTCCCAGCGGTTTCTCAAAAATGGGTTCGCATACCGCGCGGATCGCCGCCTCAAAAGTATTCACCGGCGTATCGGCCCGCACCCAACCACTCTGCACATGCAGCTCGGCCACCATACGGTAATCGCGGCGGAACATGGCTAGCAGGTTGCGCGCCAGGTAGTACTGGTCCTCACGTGAAAGGCTGCCGACGATTGCAGTGTCGATGGCAATATACTGCGGGCGTTGCGGATGTTCGCGGGAGACAAAAATATTGCCCGGATGCATATCTGCGTGGAAGAAGTTGTTTTCAAATACCTGTTTGAAAAAGATCTCCACACCGCGCTCTGCGAGCAGTTGCATATTGGTATCCTGAGCGCGCAACTGCGCCAGGTCGGTAACCGGAATGCCTTCAATACGCTCCAGTACCAATACGCTCTCACGTGTGTATTCCCAGTACACCTCGGGGACATAAAGCAGCGGAGAGTTATTGAAATTACGCCGCAACTGGGTGCCATTGGCCGCCTCACGCACCAAGTCCAGCTCTCCCTCAATGGTGTGGCGATAGTCCTCCACTACCTCCACCGGGCGCAGGCGTCGCCCATCCGGCACAAAGCGCTCAATACCGCGGGCTAACACTCCCAGCAGGCGCAGATCTTCCTGGATTACTTCACCGATACTCGGGCGCAACACTTTTACAACCACCGATTCACCGGTGGTGAGCACGGCCGCGTGTACCTGTGCCACCGAAGCCGCCGCCAGTGGCTCGCGCTCAAAACTCGCGAAGACCTCATCGACACTGGCCTCCAGCGCTTCTTCAATCAGCGCGGCACACTCATCGCTGGGGAAGGGGGGCACCTTATCCTGCAGGTAATCGAGTTGTTCTACGATATCCGGCGGCAACAGATCGGGCCGGGTAGAGAGCAACTGGCCAAATTTGACGAAAATCGGCCCCAATTCTTCCAGGGCTCGGCGCAGGCGTTCACCGCGCTCCATTTTTGGTTGCGGTAATAGTTTGAGTGGAGCCAGTATTCCGCGCAGCCACAGCGGGCGGCGCTCGACAGGTAGCAATTGATCGAGACGGTAGCGCAGGAAAACCCGCGCAATGGTAAAACTGCGGAAAAGCGGCAAAACTACTCGGCCTCCCTGCGGGAAAACTGTTCTTGCAGCAAGCGCACCCGCGCCTCCAGGCGCTCAGTGGCCAGGGACAGCTCGGCAAGGTCATCGGCAAAGGCTTCAAATTGTGCCTGTGGTGGAGTCAACTGCCACTCTTCGCTGATGGTCTCCGCCGCCGCAACTGGCGCGCGGCTGAGACTGGCGCTCAACCAGCTACTGGCACTACGCAACACACTGCCAATGGAGTGGGCGGGAATATCGCCAACCAGTTGCGCCAGCGGCGCCTCCCAGTCGATATCCAGGTCACTCATAATCCACTGCAATTCCGCCAGCAGGGCACTGGAACCGCTGATTGAGACTCCCAACGCCGCGGGAGTGGCATCCGGATCTTTTAGCAGGCGCATGAAAGCAATAGCCGAACCACTGACAGAGGTGGTGACATCTCCCTCCCAGTGTTGGCGCACACGCACCTGATCACCTTCAATGCACAAGCAGCACTGCAACTTTGGCGCAGTCAGATTGAGTGCCATAACTTTGCCATCCAGCCCCTGCAGGCGTGCGCGGGTGGTGGGATCATACTGCAGCGCGGTATTAATGGCGGTTTCCAGCGCGGCGTCAAAGCCTGCGCGGTAAGTCGGATCACTCATGGGGGCTACTGGCCTCGTGCCATCACTTGGGAGTAAATCACGTCAAGCGCCGCTCAGGGCTTGATGCCACGGTGCAACGCCACGATGCCGCCGGTCATATTGTGATATTCACAATCGACAAAACCGGCATCCGCCATCATCTGCTTGAGGGTTTCCTGGTCCGGGTGCATGCGAATGCTCTCCGCCAGATAGCGGTAACTATCCGCATCGTTAGCCACCAGCTTGCCCATAAATGGCAGTAGCCGGAAGGAATACTGATCGTAGACTTTTTCCAGCAGCTTCGACTCCGGCTTGGAGAACTCGAGCACCAGCAAACGTCCACCGGGTTTTAGCACCCGTAACATGGAGCGCAGCGCCAGATCCTTATCAGTGACATTGCGCAGACCAAAAGCGATGGTGATGCAGTCAAAGGTATTGTCAGGGAAGGGCAGATACTGGGCATCCGCCTGTACTGGCACTACATTGCCGGCGACACCGCGGTCAAGCAGGCGGTCGCGGCCAACCCGCAGCATCGATTCATTGATGTCCGCTAGCACCACTTGGCCGCTGGCGCCCACAATGCGCGAGAAGCGTGCGGTGAGGTCGCCAGTGCCCCCGGCGATATCCAAAATATGCTGTCCCGGTCGCGCACCGGATAATTCAATGGTAAAACGTTTCCAGAGGCGGTGGATGCCCCCGGACATCAAATCGTTCATTACGTCGTAACGTGCCGCCACTGAGTGGAACACTTCTGCCACACGACCGGCCTTTTCCTCCACCGGAACCTCTTGGTAGCCGAAGTGGGTGGTCTTGCGATCCTTCATGCTGTGCTGCCTGCTGAGCCAAAATCAGGGGGCCATTGTACATCTACGAAGCCGACGGAACACCGCCCAACATCAGCTCCTTGGAAACTCACTAGAATTATCAGAACGATATACTGGACAAGATCCATGAGTTACCGGCTCGATTGCGATCTCCTTCCTGAGCATGGGTTGCGGCTTGTCGCCCAGGCAGAAGTCACTACGGCAATCAGCCATACAAAACGGCTTCTCGACGAGCATGCAGTGCATGAATTACGCAAACACTGCAAGAAATTGCGGGCCCTGCTGCGCCTTGTACAACCAGATCATCCACTCTTGTTCCAGAGCGAAAATATTCACTACCGCAACCTGGCGCATAGCCTCGCCCAAAGCCGCGATCCGGTTTCTATACGAGGTGCCCTGCTTGCGATAGCCCCGCCACACCACTTCCCCACAATGCACACGCTGCTGCGCCATATGCTGTATCAAAAAATAGATAAAAGGACCTTGGCGCAGGTCGAGTTGTTACTAATCAAAAGGCGTGGGCGTATCGAGAGCTGGTCATTAGAGGGGGTTCGCTGGGCGCACCTCGAACGTGGATACCGTAGAGGTTACCGACGAGCGCGCAGTGCCTGGCTTCAAGTGCAAAAAGTGGATAGTGCGGAGACTCTGCACCAACTGCGTAAGCGGGTGAAAGATCACTGGTACCACAGCCGCTTGCTTGAAGAAAAATTTCCACAGTCGGCTGCATTGCGATGCGAACCACTAAAACAATTGGCCCAAGCACTGGGTGACTGGCGCGATATCTATCTACTATGTCGCCTGGCAATTGCCACGGGGGAGAGTCTGGGAAAAGAATTAATACCAATCTTGGAGCTGGGAGACTGGCGCAAGATGCGGCTGCGCCGGGAAATAGAAACACTGTGCTCTGCGCTCTTCACCAGGGCAAAGCTAAAAGTCGATTGAATGCAAAACGGCGCAGGGAAAATACCTGCGCCGTCGCATTGTAACTACCAGCCACGAAATTATTCGGCGCTCTGCTCCAACAAGCCGCCTGAGCGCGCCATCACATGGAACAGGTAGTTCTGCTCATTGGTACCGCTCACCAGGTGTGCACCCGGCCCGCGAGCCCAAACACCAACATCTTCACCTGCGTGAGATTCACTGCTCATAGGCACCAGAGCATCCTGCTGATAGTCGAGTGCCGCGGTATCAGCACTTGTGAGATCACCTCGGCTGCCATCATCATTGGCGCTGTAGC
The DNA here is from genome assembly GCF_041447265.1 of Microbulbifer epialgicus. NCBI lineage: Bacteria > Pseudomonadati > Pseudomonadota > Gammaproteobacteria > Cellvibrionales > Microbulbiferaceae > Microbulbifer > Microbulbifer epialgicus. The sequence continues at coordinate 103,907 of NZ_JBGMEK010000008.1, read as the reverse complement.
CTGGGCCATTGGCATAAGTCAGGGTTGTGTAGGGCAGGCCATCTTCAGCCAGTGCAGGGGAGATTTCCGCCTCACCACTACTGTCATTACCAATCACCTTGCCAAGAATCGGGTTGCCGCGAGTGGGATAACCGGCAATCGTCATCACGTGGCTGTGGTCCGCAGTGACGACTATCAGAGTATCTTCTGCACTGGTGTTGTCCATCGCGTATTGGATAGCCTCAGCAAACTCCACGGCATCGGTCAGTGCGCGGTGGGCGTTGCCGGCGTGATGGCCATGGTCAATACGGCCGGACTCTACCATCAGGAAATAACCCTTTTCGTTTTTCTGCAGGAGTTCAAGGCCTTTAGAGGTCATCTCAGTGAGGGAGGGCTCACCGGCAGTATCGTCTTCGCGGACAGCTTCATACTCCATGTGGGAAGAGTTGAACAAACCCAGTAACTTGTCAGTTGCAGCGCTATCTACAGCGTTAAAGCCGGTAGTGTCTTCAACATAAGCAATATTGTTCACACCGTCGTTGTAACGGGTCTTCCACTCATCCACCAAGTTGCGCCCGTCTTCACGGCGCCCGGCTTCCCCTTCTATATCGGTGATATCACTGGGCAGAAAGTTGCGGCGGCCTCCACCCATTACAACGTCGATACCATCACCGGCCTCCAATTCAACTAACTGTGTGGCAATATCAGTGCAACCATCAGGGGCAGATGATTCCCAGCCGCGCTCAGGTACCTTGGCATAGGTGGCTGCTGGAGTTGCGTGGGTGATGCGCGCAGTGCTGATAATACCGGTGCTCTTGCCCAGATCCTCTGCCAGCTCAATGGCAGTGGTAAGAGGACGCTCCAGGCTGGCTGCACAATCGCCGCGCGCCACATCTTCCGCAACACTTAATACGCCGGCCTTGGTTTTAACCCCGGTAACCAGAGCCGTCATGGTGCCGGCAGAGTCCGGAGTTTGCTGGTTGGTATTGTAGGTTTTCACCAAACCGGCAAAAGGCATTTTTTCAAAGCTCAGCTGGTGCTCCTCACCCTTGAGCCCTTGCTGCTGACCGGCAAGAATACGGGCTGCGGTCACTGTGGAAATGCCCATGCCGTCGCCGACAAACAAGATAATATTCTTAGCAGCTCCGGGAGTATTGTTAATTACCTGCGCCTGCGCAGCCTCTACAGCCTCTTGGCCCTGTTTGAACCAGTCGCTATCGAGCTGCCCTTGGGGCAGGTTCAGCACATCTTCTGGCTCTGGGAGTTCAACAGGGTTGGAGCTGGACTTATCGTCACTGCAACCAGCAGCCATCAGGGCTACGGAGAAAGCCAGCAGGGTCTTTTTAAAATGTCTCATGGTGAATACCCCCAGTTATTCTTCTGTCAACGACAGGTCAGTCGCCGCAGTCATCACATGGAAAAGCGCACTTTGCTCCAGGCTACCCTGTACCAACTTGGCGCCGGCACCAATGGCATGCAGGCTGATATCTTCACCCGCGTGGCTCTCAGAACCTAGATGCACTAGAGCTTCCTGGTGAAAGCCCGGTGCCTCGGTGTCTATGCCAGAGAGATCCTTGCGACCGGCATCAGCAGCTATCTCATAACGCTCATCCGCATCGGTGTTCTCACCCAGGTCGGCAAAGCCCAGACCATTGGCGTAGGTCAGCGTGGTATACGGCAAGTCGTCATCTGCGGTTTCTACTTCCGCCTTGGCTGCACCGCTATCGTCATTCTCAATCACTTTGCCGAGAATGGAGTTACCACGGGTTGGGTAACCGGCAATAGTCATCACATGGCTGTGGTCCGCAGTCACCAAGATCAGGGTGTCCTCCAGGTCCACCTTATCCAGTGCCACCTGTACGGCATCGGCGAAGGCAATCGCATCGTGCAGCGCGTTATAAGCATTACCTGCGTGGTGGCCGTGGTCGATTCGACCGGATTCCACCATCAGGAAGTAGCCATCACTATCTTTCTGCAGGAGTTCGATCGCGATACCGGTCATCTCGGCGATACTCGGCTCATCACTCTCTTTGGCAATGCGGTCCGCATCGTAACTCATATGGCTGCTGGTGAAGAGCCCCAACAGCTTATCTGTAGAGGCGAGATCCACGCTTGCCAGCGCAGTTCCAGTCTGCACATATGCAGCACTCTGTTCACCTTCATAGCGCTGTAGCCACTCACTGGTAAGGTCGCGTCCGTCTTCACGCTTGCCACCTACATCGGTCGTTGTAAAGCTGCGACGACCACCACCGAGCATCACGTCGATGCCGTCCCCATATTCCAGTTCAATCATTTGCGTGGCGATATCTACACAATTTCCTTCAGCTTCATATTCCCAGCCACGCTCTGGACTACGCGAATAAGTTGCGGCAGGCGTAGCGTGGGTCAGGCGGGCAGTAGAAACAATGCCGGTAGACCTGCCACGGTTCTCCATCAATTCGAGGAAGGTATTCAGTTCTTTGCCTTCGGCACTGGCGCAGTCAGCGCGCAATGCATCTTCATCAATATTGATCACACCCGCGCGGGTTTTCACACCGGTCATCATCGCGGTCATGGTGCCCGCAGAGTCCGGGGTCTGCTGGTTGGTGTTATACGTTTTGATCAATGCGGAATAGGGGAACTCCTCAAAGGAGAGGGCATTTTCCTCACCGTTCTCACCGCGCAGTTGGCCCTCGAGAATACGTGCAGCGGTCAGCGTGGAAATACCCATACCATCACCCACAAACAGGATGACATTTTTCGCAGTTTTTTCTTCACGAGAGAGAGCAACACGCTCTTCCAGGCGTTCAATGCTGTCGGTAAACCAAGCGCTATTGGTTTGATAATCGGGCAGGCTCGCAGCCGAAACTGCGGAAGCGAGGGGGATTAAACAAAAGGCGCTGAATGCGCGGACAAGTTTTTTTGCCACTGTGGGCCTCCAGAACTCGTGAAATTTCGCGAGCATTAGAGTCCGGAAATATGACAAAAGAATTACGCGCCGGTTAACTTGTAAAATTATCTGTTAAATAGGCGTAAATAATTTATCTAAGAGCAAAAGCACTGACATACTTTTGTTACAGTAACAATAAAATTACTTTGAAACAGTTGTTTTTAAACACTTTTTTTGGGGGGGCGTAAAAAGTGCGCCGCGTTGCATAAGCTACGTAGATGGCACACACAGCTTTAACCTATAAATTTCACCACGCTCTCATCGGGATCACGTCCTTTGCCTTCAGAGCGTAAGCGCTGCAGGTAACTCTCCCAATTCGCACTGTAATTTACAGCCAACTCTCGCAGGTACTCCCAGGTATAAATGCCTGTATCGTGGCCGTCATCAAAATCAATTTTCAGCGCATAGCGACCGGCGGCCTCGACCCTGTCGATACCCACATGCATTTTGCCATCCACCAGAACCGGAGCGCTGTTGCCGTGGCCTCGCACCTCGGCACTGGGGGAGTAGACGCGCAAATACTCTGCCGGCAAAGTAAATTCACCATCGGCAAATAGTAACTGCAGGCTTTTCTCTGCGCGATTCAATCGGATTTTTAGCAGTTTCATTTACAGGATAAAACGCGACAGATCCTCGTTTTGGCTGAGTTCACCCAGGTGACTGTCCACATAGGCGGCATCCACGTTCACCGTCTTGTCACCGTCACCAGCGTCAAAAGAGATCTCTTCCAGCAAGCGCTCAAGCACTGTGTGCAGACGGCGCGCACCGATATTTTCCGTGCGCTCATTGACCTCATAGGCCACCTCGGCAATGCGGCGGATACCGTCATCAGTAAACTTCAGATTCAGACCTTCGGTGGCGAGCAGAGCCCTCTGTTGCTCGGTCAAAGAGGCAGAGGGCTCTGTGAGGATACGCTCAAAGTCTGCCGAAGTCAGTGAACTCAATTCCACCCGGATCGGCAGGCGCCCCTGCAGCTCGGGAATCAGGTCCGATGGCTTGGACAGATGGAAAGCACCAGAAGCGATAAATAGGATGTGGTCCGTCTTCATCATGCCGTACTTGGTATTAACGGTACTGCCTTCAATCAGCGGCAGCAGGTCGCGCTGCACGCCTTCGCGGGACACATCGGCACCGCCGCTTTCCTGGCGTTTGGCCACTTTGTCGATCTCATCGATAAAGACGATACCATTCTGTTCTGCGGCACGAATTGCACGGGTTTTAATATCTTCATCGTTAACCAGCTTGGCCGCTTCTTCATCGGTCAGCTGCTTCATGGCCTGCTTGACTGGTAGCTTGCGCTTGCGGGTCTTGCCCTGGGACATATTCGAGAACATGCCCTGCAGTTGGTTGGTCATCTCCTCCATCCCCGGGGGCGCCATTATCTCCACCCCCATAGGCGCGGCGGCCATATCCAACTCGACCTCTTTGTCGTCCAGCTCACCTTCGCGCAATTTCTTGCGGAACAACTGGCGGGTGCTGGAATCTTTATCGCTGGGCTCAGTGGAGCGCGCCGGAGGCAACAACGCGTCGAGTATACGTTCCTCAGCGGCATCCATAGCGCGCTGCTGAACACCAGCCATTGCCTGTTCGCGCTCTTGCTTGACCGCCATTTCAACGAGGTCACGCACGATGGATTCCACATCGCGACCCACATAACCCACTTCGGTAAACTTGGTCGCCTCCACCTTGATAAAGGGGGCATTGGCCAGCTTGGCCAGACGGCGGGCAATTTCAGTTTTACCCACGCCGGTGGGGCCGATCATCAGGATGTTCTTCGGGGTAATCTCTGCACGCAGATCCTCGCTCACCTGCATGCGGCGCCAGCGGTTGCGCAACGCAATGGCTACGGCGCGCTTGGCGTCCTGCTGGCCGACAATATGGCTGTCGAGTTCATGGACGATTTCACGGGGGGTCATCTGGGACATACAAATTCCTGCAAAACATTTAGGCGAATTACTCGGGGCAACCCGCCAGGCCACTGGCGCCAGAAAGGTGCCGAGGCACTTAAAAATTCAATTCTTCGATGGTGTGGTTCTGGTTGGTGTAAACGCAGATATCACCGGCGATTTTCAGACCCTGCTCAACGATTGCACGGGCATCCATATCGGTGTTGTCGAGTAGCGCCCGTGCCGCAGACTGGGCGAAAGGCCCACCAGAACCAATAGCGATCAGATCGTCTTCCGGCTGAATAACATCGCCATTGCCGGTCACTATCAGACTGGCGGTCTCATCTGCCACCGCCAGCAGGGCCTCCAGGCGACGCAGGGCGCGGTCGGTGCGCCAGTCTTTGGCCAGCTCTACCGCTGCGCGGGTGAGTTGACCACCGTGGGCTTCCAGCTTGGCCTCAAAGCGTTCAAATAGGGTAAAGGCGTCGGCGGTACCGCCGGCAAAACCGGCAATTACCTTATCCTTGTACAGGCGGCGCACCTTGCGCGCATTGCCTTTCATGATGGTGTTACCCATAGACACCTGGCCGTCGCCGCCGATCACGACTTTGCCATTGCGGCGACAGGATAAAATGGTGGTTCCGCGATACTGTTCCAATGGAGACCTCTCGGATTACGCGTGTGCTTCAGCAGCGAGCGTTAGCTATTTCTCGCGCCGGGAATTTCATTCAGGTTAGATAAGTGAGGACGGCATACGCCGATTTCAATAAGAGGAGGGGTAATTACTATACCCAGAACCCGCTATCCACTACAGATTTCCTTTTGGCTGCCTTCCCTTTACGGTATTTCAATCGGTTTTTACCCTTGTTATGAGCCGGCTGATGTCAGGGGAAATTCCGGAGCAATCCCCTTTTCTCATGGGAGAATGGAAATTAGATTCATCGTGGTATGGGTTAGGCTTTATTGCTGGTCTCGGTTATCTCAATGGCGCTGCCGCCGCCAATCAGACCATTGATTAACAATTAGCGGCACATTGGGCGGGGCCGGACGGAAGTCCAGCCTTTGAATCAGTTGGCCGGGCGCTTCAATACCAATGGCATCAGCCTGTGCTCGGCTAATACCTGGCGCGCCTTGGCCATACGCGAGCGGTTGTCGAAGGGACCCACCAACACCCTATGCCAGGTGCCGCGGCTGTCGCTGGCGGACTCCACTTTCACATCCAGATTGGCCAGGGTGAGCCGCGCTCGCAAACGCTCGGCCTCCGTCGCCTCGCGAAAAGAAGCTGCCTGCAGAATATAGACTTGCCGAGAAGACTCACTGGGCGCCTTTTGCGCAGGGCCGGAAGTCTGCTGGTGACGCGCGGGCTTGGCCACCTTGGGTGGCGGCACAGACACCTCGTTCTCCTTCAGCATGGTGTAGAAGTCAAAGCGCGGCTGGGATGGTTCCTTTACTGCCGGCTTGGCCGCCTGCTGCTTGTCACCGGTAGAGCTTTTACCCTCACCAGCAATACCGTAGTGAAGGAGCAGGAATACTGTGAAGCCGCCGACGATATTGCCGAGAAAAAACCAGCCCCAGGCGGGCTTTCCCGCGGAACTCTTACTGCGGCGATTGGTTTTGCGACGGCTCATTGAGGCTCTCTTCCCTGGTTAGTCTGCTCAGCGTGCGAATTGTACCGTCAATTCGGTCCGGGGCAGTGATTTCCGGCAATATTCACGATAATTCCTGTGCATCCATATCCACCGCCCAGCGCAATCGACGGTTCCTATTGCCTTCCGCCCAAGCGCACACACGCACTAGAAGTGACTGTAATAAACCGCGGTTCTGCGCGGTAATCTGCAAATAGAATCGGAAACGCCCGGACTTACGCTCCAGCAGCGCCGGCACGGGTCCCAAGTATTGCAGCTGTGGGGAGGGCGGCACCAGTGACTGCATAAACATTCTCGCATTCTGCAGGAACTCTTCAGCCCAAGCCGGCTCCTCGCACTCCGCCCGCACCAAGGCCATAGCACTTATCGGAGGCAGCTGTGCTAGCGCGCGATCTCGTAAGAGTTGGCGTGCAAAAGTACCGTAGCCCTTCTCCAGCAACATTTGCAGCAGCGGGTGCTCAGGGAAACGGGTCTGTACCAGCACCCGACCACTCAAGCTGCCTCGGCCAGCACGGCCGGCAACCTGCTCCAGCAACTGACCGGTACGCTCAGGGGCGCGGAAATCTGCACTAAAAAGACCCCCATCGGCGTCCTGGATCACCACCAGGGTCACTCTCGGCAGGTGATGCCCTTTAGCTAACATCTGGGTACCCAATAGCAGGCAGGGTTCACCATCGCGCGCGAGTGCCAGCAATCGGTCCAAGGCCTGCTTACTGGCGGTGGTGTCCCGATCGACACGAATTACCGGGTAGTCAGCGAAGCGCCGCGTAAGCAGTTCCTCGCTTCGCTCGGTGCCCCCTCCCAGAGCCGAGATGGAGCGGCTGTGACACTGGGGGCAGCTGTCCACTAACGGGCGGCAGTAATCGCAGTGGTGGCAGCGCAACTGACGCTGACGCCGATGCATTGTGAGCTTACTGGAGCAATGTGGACAATCGGCCAACCAACCACAATCATCACAAGTTAGGGCTGGGGCGAAGCCGCGCCGGTTGATAAATACCAGTACCTGTTCACCACGCGCCAGGGTATCGCCAATATGGCGCAGAGCCTGAGGGGAAAACCCCTCCTCAAGCGGTTCACGCAAAGTGGGCACTACATGGATTTGCGGCGGCCGGGCATCACCGGCACGCTGGCGCATATGCAGGTGTTGGTAGCGGCCGCTGAGCGCATTGTGCAGGGTTTCCAGGGACGGCGTGGCAGACCCCAGCAGTACTGGGACATTGGCATTACGCGCCAAAACCACCGCTAGATCACGAGCCGAGTAGCGCACACCATCCTGCTGTTTAAAGGAAGCATCATGCTCCTCATCCACCATCACCACGCCAAGCCTCTGCAATGGCGTCATAATCACTGAACGGGTGCCAATCACAATATCCGCCTGGCCAGCCACAGCTGCAAGCCAGGACTGGGCGCGCTCCCCCTCAGCCAGCCCCGAATGCAGGGCCGCAATACTGTATTCGGGAAAGCGCGCGGCAATACGCCGCAGGGTCTGCGGAGTGAGGCCTATTTCCGGCACCAGTAACAAGGCCTGGCGCCCCTCGGCCAACACCCGCTCCATCAGGCGCAGGTAGATCTCTGTTTTACCGCTGCCAGTGGTTCCCTCCAGCAAGGTGGCGGAAAAATGGCTGCAATCCACCGAATCCAACACCTGCTGCTGCTCATTGTTCAATTGCGGGGCCGGCGACGGCTCCGCCTCAGGCAGCGGTGGTGGTACCGTGGGGCCCGCTATCCACTCCACCAAGCCGCGCTCCTGCAGGGCTCGCACTACTGTTGCGCTGTGCCCCTGAGCTTTCAGGCGGGTACGGCTCTGCGTCCCTTCTTTTAGCAACAGTTGCAGCAAGGCTTGTTGTTTTGGCGCCCGCGCCAATGCCGACTCGGGTAACCCCTTACCTTCGGTGGAAAGTTGCAGCCACTGCTCGGCCCAGTGGTCCGCCGGCTTGCCCTTGCGCAGAGCAGTGGGCAGGGCAGCGGCATAGACTTCTCCGATTGGCGCTTGATAATAGTCAGCAATCCAGGCAAGGAGTTTGCGGCTGTTTCGGTGGAACAGCACCGCCTTGTCAACCAGTTCCAGCGCAGACTTTAGCTCCGCCAGTGGCGACTGCTGTACTATATCTACCAGTACCGCCAACAGCTTACGTCCAGCGAAAGGCACCCACAGGCGTTGACCCGGAGCTAGCTCCCCAGGATCCAGCCCCTCCGGAGGTAAATAGTCGAACAGGCGCCGCAGCGGCACAGGCACCGCCAACCTTAAGATGATTTTTTGTTGGACCGCCTGTTGCACCCCACCCCCAAGACCGTATTAAAAGGCGCTAGTGTACTGGTTGGCGCGGCCAGGTACAGTGAGTAATAGGTTGCTGACCAAGCTAGCTCACTAGAAAGGAGATCGCATGTGCAGATTCAGCGAAGCAATTACTACAGTAGGGCCCAGTAACAGGCTTGAACCCCGGCGCTAATCTGATAGTATGCGCCGACTTTTTAATCGGCCTGGAACCAGTCCGGTTCCTACTCCAACGACGATACCGTGCCCGGCAACAGATCGAGTGGCGGTTTCGAAAAGAGGCAATCATGAAAGCAGATATCCATCCTAACTACACCGACATCACGGCCACTTGCTCCTGCGGCAATGTAGTCAAGACTCGTTCCACTCTGGGCAAAGACTTGCAGATCGACGTATGCTCCCAGTGCCACCCCTTCTACACTGGCAAGCAGAAGCAGGCTACCACCGGTGGACGCGTAGACCGCTTTAAGAAGCGTTTCGGCAGCCGTATCGGTAAGTAATCCGAACATTGAGGCACCTCGGCGCCTCGGAAAAAGGCACCAGGGGGTTCCCCCGGTGCCTTTTTTTGTGCCCGAAGACCCGGATTTACGCTCTTGGGTATCCGGGACGTAATTTCGATGTGAATCGCTTAATGTTGTCGATTTTGACGGTAAATTTATCCTTTAAATTTGCGATTTAACAATTGATCATCCTTAAACTAGCCATTTGTTAAGGGCAAATTAGTAAGAAATCCTAGCCCCGCCACCATTCGAACTTGTGGCTCCAAGCGCCCCTCGGTTATTCTCTTGCCACCGCAGTAACCGGGATAACATAGTAATGTTACCCCCAGTATTCGAGAGAACAGCCCCCAAATGACGGATTCATTGCGCCAGGCAGCGCTCGATTACCACGCGCTCCCCAGCCCCGGAAAACTTTCAGTTGAGCTAACCACCGCCGCCGAAACCCAGCAGGACCTGTCCCTGGCCTATAGCCCGGGCGTAGCGGAACCGGTGCGCGAAATTGCCAAAGACCCGGAGTCAGCTTACCTCTATACCGGTAAGGGCAACCTGGTGGCGGTTATTTCCAATGGCAGCGCCATCCTCGGCCTCGGCAATCTGGGACCATTAGCTTCCAAGCCGGTCATGGAGGGCAAGTCTCTATTGTTCAAGCGCTTCGCCAACATCAATTCGGTGGATATCGAGGTGGATGCCAACAGCCCGGAACAGTTTATCCAGACCGTTGCCGCCATCGCCAACACCTTTGGCGGTATCAACCTCGAGGACATCAAGGCTCCAGAATGCTTCCATATTGAAGAGGCTCTGATCGAACGCTGCCCGGTACCGGTATTCCACGACGACCAGCACGGCACCGCTATTGTGACCGTTGCCGGAATGCTCAACGCACTGGAAATTCAGGGCAAAAAGATCAGCGAAGTACGTATGGTATGTCTGGGTGCCGGCGCCGCCGCCACCGCCTGCTGCAAACTGCTGCTGGCTGCCGGTGCACGCAAGGAACAAATCACCATGCTCGACAGCCGAGGGGTGATTCACTCAGGCCGTACCGATATCAATGCCTACAAGGGTGAGTGGGCACGGGATACGGATATGCGCACCCTCGATGACGCCATCACCAATGCCGATGTATTTCTCGGGGTATCCGGGCCAGACCTGCTCTCCGCCGAGCAGCTACGGCGCATGGCGCCCAAGCCTGTAGTTTTTGCCTGCTCCAACCCGAACCCGGAAATCAAGCCGGAGCTGGCTCACAGTGTACGCGACGACCTGATTATGGCCACCGGGCGCTCCGATTACCCGAATCAGGTCAACAATGTACTGTGCTTTCCGTTTATCTTCCGCGGCGCCCTGGATGTACGCGCGGCGCGTATAAATGAGGAGATGAAGCTGGCTGCAATCGAAGCCATCCGCAAGATCGCCCACCTGCCGGTACCGGACTCAGTGCGCGAGGGCTATGGGGGCGTAGAGTTAAGTCTTGGCTCCGACTATATCCTGCCCAAGCCCACAGACCCTCGCCTGTTACCGGAGGTAGCGGCAGCCGTGGCTCGCGCAGCGGTCGACAGCGGCTGTGCGCGCCTGCCATATCCAGAGCACTATCCACTGAAAACTCTCTAGTGATCCCCACCTCAACCCACGAGAGCGGGCGTTTGCCGCGTTCGCTCTCACAGACTTCTTGAGCCGCACAGCACCCGTCGCTAAACTGCCTTTCTGTCACAGTATCAAAGTTGCCCAACATAATGAGTCACGTGTACGTGCTGACCAACCAGCACCAGCAGTTCCTGAGCAAAAGCGGCGAATGGCTGGATGGCCGCGAGCCAAATAAACTGTTTCGCAGCGAACATAAAGACGTCGCCATAAACCAGATGTTCGAGGCCAATACCCGTGATGTCAGCCTGCGCATTGAGTTGCTGCAGTGCGAGTTGAATACCAAGGGCCACCCTCTGGTACCGGAAGACTCCCTGGCAGATATTTCAGAAACACAGGGTGATCCGGAAATCGAGCCAGCGACACCAGAGGAAATCCCCGGGGAGGACACCCCCGAGGTGGACCCGCAGCCTCAACCGGAAATCCCCCCGGAACAGGCTCCCGAGGTTACGCCGGAACAGGCCCCAGACGAAACGCCCGCTCAACCTGGCGAGAACAAATCGGAATCGGAGTCCGCCGCCTGAGCGGCGACTCTTTTAAAGCCGGCACAGTCGCCCGACCCAGCGACCAAAAATAGAGATCCGGTAGTACCAAGGAGATTCGAGTGCCTATCCCCCATCTCGCCGCCCTATCTCAGGCCAAGCCTGTACAACTTCTAAAAGGCATCCGCCGCGGCCTCGAAAAAGAGAGTCTGCGGGTCGCCAGTGACGGCACCCTGGCACAGACGCCCCACGCACAGACACTTGGTTCTGCCCTCACTCACGAGAGTATTACCACCGACTTTTCCGAAGCACTGCTGGAATTCATCACACCACCAGTCACCACCCCCGAAGAAGCCCTGCGAGTTCTTGATCGCATCCATCGCTATACCTACAGCCAAATCGGTGAGGAGCGCCTATGGGTCAACAGCATGCCCTGCGTAATCGGCACCGACAGCGATATTCCAGTAGCCCGCTACGGCGATTCCCATAGCGGCAATATGAAGACCATCTACCGCCTTGGCCTCGGGCTGCGATATGGCCGCGCCATGCAAACTATTGCCGGTATCCACTACAATTTTTCACTGTCCGATGAATTTTGGCAGTGGCTACATGAATTTGAGGACAGCAGCGAGTCACTGAGCGAATTCAAGACCCGCCGCTACTTCGATCTGATTCGCAATTTCCGTCGCAATTACTGGCTGCTGATCTACTTGTTTGGTGCAGCTCCAGCAGTCTGTGCCTCATTTGTAGAAGGTCGCGAGCACAAACTGGAACCGTTTAACGGCGATGAACATACCCTTCATGTCCCCCATGCCACTTCTTTGCGTATGGGGGACCTGGGTTACAACAGCGATGTCCAGAAGTCCCTCATCGTCTGCTACAACAACTTACGCAGTTATCTTTCCACCCTGTGTTCGGCCATCAGCCACCCCTTTGACCCCTATCACGAGCTGGGAATAAAAGATACAGAGGGTGATTACCAGCAACTTTCCACCGGCATATTGCAGATCGAAAATGAATTCTACTCGCCCATCCGGCCCAAAAATCCAACCGAGCGCGGTGAGACGGCACTGGCCGCTCTGGATAATCGTGGGGTCGAGTATGTAGAGGTCCGCTGCCTCGACCTGAATCCCTTTTTACCCCTCGGCATCGACGCGCAACAGATGCGTTTCCTCGACAGTTTCCTGCTGCACTGCCTGCTCACCAACAGCCCTAAAACCAACGATGCGGACTACCGTGCAACCCAGGAAAACCAACAGCGCATTGTCTATCGCGGCCACGAACCAGGCCTGAAGCTTCGAAACAGTGACGGGGAGCGAGAAATCGGCGACTGGGCCTCCCAACTGCTGGGAGAGATGGATTCCGTAGCCGAATTGCTCGACCGCGCTTGGGGCGGCGATCAATACCGTAGCGCCGTAGGAGTGCAGCGCGCTAAAGTAAGGGGCGAAATTCCCACACCGGCGCAGCAAATACTGGCTGAAATGGAGGAGCAGAACCTGAGTTTCTACCAGTGGGCCATGGAGAAAGCCGAGCAGCACCGCCATTATTTTCTCGAGCGCCCCCTCGACAGCGATTCAGTGCGGGACTTCTCCCGCCAAGCTGAGAAGTCACTGCTTAGGCAGAAGCAGATAGAAGCTGAAGATAAGGGCTCTTTCGAGGAATTCCTCAGCCACTACTACGCACAATACATTTGTTGCCAGGGCTAGCCGGCAATCGGCGCGGAGCCAAGAGTGTGGGACCCAGCGGATTGAGCGTATGAATTATCTCGCACACTTATTGCTTTCCGGCCCTGAAGCACGCTGGCGTTTAGGCGGACTGCTGGGCGACTTTGTCAAAGGACCGCTGAAAGGCGAACGACCCGCCGACATTGAAGCGGGCATCAAGCTGCACCGCCGAATCGATGCAACGACTGATTTACACGGAGCTTACCGCGACGCCCTGGCACATTTGGACCCCAAATGGCGCCGATACGCCGGCATCGCCCTGGATATCTGGTTCGATCATCTGTTGGCGCAGAATTGGCAGGTATGGCATCCACAGGACCTGGAAGATTTTTGTGCTGAGTGTTGGAGAGACTTTCGCAACGACAGCCGGTATATTCCGCCGCGCGCCAAAGAATTTATGGTGCGCGCAGAACAATTTAAACTGCTGCAGAGTTACCGCGAAGAGCGGGTGATCGGTCTCACCCTGGAGCGTGTCGGCCAACGCCTGCGCCACCCGGTCGCTTTGCAAGAGGTTCTGCCCGAACTGAGTGCCGGGCGGGAAACCCTGGAACACAATTTCAATAAACTAATGAACGACTTGAATCTCGAAGCCCTCCGGTTTCGGCAGCACTATTCAGGATCCGATAAATCATGACCTTACCCAATCCGCGTATCACTTTTCTGCTGGTTTTCCTTATTGTTGCCTCCCTGCTTGGCGCTGCGTTCTACCTCGAGTACGTTCGCGGCCTGGAGCCCTGCAAACTATGTATCACCCAACGGGTTATGTTCCTCGGCGTAGGGCTGGTCTCACTGATCGCCTTCCTACACAACCCGGCCACTATCGGCAGACGAATCTATGGCCTGCTAGTTTCCGTCTGGGCGCTGGGCGGACTCTACTTTGCCGGCCGCCAACTGTGGCTGCAGAGCCTGCCTGAGGACCAGGTACCCGCCTGCGGCCCCAGCGTCAGCTATATGTTGGAAGCCTTCCCCATGGCCGATGTACTCAAAGCACTACTCACCGGTGACGGCAACTGCGCAGAAGTGCAGTGGACAATGATGGGCCTGAGTATTCCTGGCTGGTCCGCGCTCGGTTTCGCTGGTCTGGTCCTGTTTGGCGGCTGGCAGGCATTCCGCAAAACCTAATAACAAGCTGCGGCTCCACGGAGCCGCACTCTCCCCAAATGACCCTTCCAAGTCTGCACAACATAGTCCATTGGCTGATTGGCGCCGCCATACTTTTTGGCTGCGAGCGTCTTGGCAGCCTAGCCAGTACCATTCTTGTGCTGCCGGTACCCGGCGCGGTGGTGGGCATGTTACTGCTGCTGTTCGGCCTAATGATTTACGGCGGTGTACCCCGGGGCCTGGCCCAGGTCAGTGGCCAGCTACTGTTCCTGTTGCCGCTGCTGTTCCTACCCGCCGCTGTAGGAGTTTTCTTCCTGCGTAACCTGACCCTGTCTGACTGGCTCGCACTCCTCGCCGCTATTGTTGTCGGCACCGTGATCAGTTTGGTTCTGTGTGCCCTGCTGCTGCGCAAGCTGTTGGAAAAATCTGGTGAGGTAGGCAGGGATGAATGAATTTCTTCACAGCCCACTATTTGCCCTACCGCTGAGCCTGAGCGCTTTTTGGGCCGGGGTATGCATTTATCGACGCAGTGGCACCGTATTGTTCCACCCAATAGTGACCGCCAGCCTATTGGTGACGGCGCTACTATATACCCTGGATATTCCCTACGGAGACTACCAACAGGCCAGTGCATTGCTGTATGCACTGCTCGGACCCGCAGTGGTAGCCCTGGCCGTACCGCTGAAGCAGAATCTGACGGTGCTCCGCCGAGCCGGCTGGCCCCTGCTCGTGACAATTACGGTGGGTGCCTTTCTCGCCCCAACGGTGGCCGTCCTAATCGCACTGCTATTCGGCGCCGGCGAATCTGTACTGCTCGCGCTCAGCGGCAAATCCATTACCACGCCAATCGCCCTCACAATTGCCGAAAAAATCCACTCCGCAGTGAGCCTCACTGCAGGCATCGTAATCCTAACCGGGGTGGTAGGTGCTCTAGCCACACCGCCGCTGCTTAAGCGCCTAAGCATTCGCGATGAACGTATCTTAGGTGTGGTACTCGGTATCAATGCCCACGCGGTAGGCACCGCGCGCGCACTGGAAATCAGCGCCCTGTGCGGTGCCTGTGCCGCCTTCGCCATGGGGCTTTGTGGTGCACTGACCGCTCTGGTATTGCCACTGATTGTGGGCGGCTGAGTAGTGCGCTATCCCGCTATCAAAATCACAGACTTGTCACAGTATTCTGGCGTAGTTTGCACTACCCAACTTGCTGCCGGCGGGGGAATCTCCTATCTTCCATAGGGCCTCCACGATCAGCAATAAAGCTGGCCACTGCGGCAACTGTAACAAAAGGACATTTTCAGGATGCTGGAAAATTGCAAGTCAGCGCGGGAGCGCTGGGGTGGTGTCAGTGAAATTATCGACCGCTGGCTACAATCACGCCAAAATCTATTGGTGAGCTTTTATCACCTATCTGAGATAAAGGAATTTACCGAGGAAGACCCTGAAACCGAAGACCGGGTACGCCAGTTGTGCCAACTGCTGGTCGATTATGTCTCGGCTGGCCACTTCGAGGTTTACGAACAGTTGATGCGCGAAGGGCAAGCTTTCGACGATAAGCAGGGCCTACAAAAGGCCTGTGAGCTCTACCGGGATATCGATACCACCACCGATATTGCCGTAGACTTCAATGACAAATACCTGGAGACTGATGACCTAACCAGCCTGGCTCCAGATCTGTCAGAGCTTGGGGAAGCCCTGGAAACCCGCTTCAGCTCAGAAGACAAAATGATCGCCTTGTTGCACACTGCACATAAAAACCAGATTGTATGAGACTGAAATCCCGCAGGTAACCTATTTGTTTTACCGCGCCCCAGAAGAAATTCTCCGGCCGCAACGAGCATGTGGCATTTAGCCGGTTATTCGCCCCCCGGTTGTTATTTTTTTATATCGTCACTTACTCAAAATGCAAAGGGGCGCCCAACGGCGCCCCTTTTCGAAAAAGTCTGGAGAGTCAGATTATTCAGACTCCGACTCCTCTTTCTTTTCTTCTTCTTTCTTAGGCTCAGCTTCGCCACTGACATTAGCTTTGTGCAGTTCCACTTCAAAAATCAGAGTCGCATTCGGGCCAATTTTACCACCGGCACCACCTGGACCGTAGGCCAAATCAGAAGGAATATAGAGTTCCCACTTGGAACCTTCCTTCATTAGCTGCAAGGCTTCAGTCCAGCCCTTGATTACGCCGTTAACCGGGAATTGTACTGGCTCTCCGCGAGCGTAGGAGCTGTCGAACTCCTCACCATTAATCAAGGTACCCTTATAATCGACTTCAACGGTGCTCTCGGCGGTAGGAGTACTGCCGCTGCCTTCAGTAATTACCTTGTATTGCAGACCGGAATCAGTGGTGATCACGCCCGCTTTTTTGGCATTCTCTGCGAGGAACGCCTTACCTTCTGTCAGGTTTTTCTCAGCAGTCTCTTTGAACTCTTGTTCCTGCTGAGCCAACATTTCCTGCTGCTTCTTCTGCATTTGCTCCTGGAAGGCAGCGATGGTCTGCTGCTTTTCTTCGTCAGACAGGCGCGAGTCGTGGTCACTGGCAACATCATTAAGCGCCATCAATACCACCTGCGGGTCCAGCTTCACATCCTGGGCTTGAAGACGCTTGGCCATATCTTCAGCAATGATATAGCTGACCTTCTTCTCCTGAGTATCCAGGGTAACTTCTTTTTCCTGCTCAGATCCCTGTTCGTTACAGCCGGTCAGCGCTAGGCCAAGGGCAATTGCTGCAGCCAAAGGGTATTTATTCATGAGTGTTGTCTCTTTGTCCGTATTGCGTTTATGGATTCGCGCTTGACCTTGGGCCAACGCCATCGGCGATTTCTCAAGCAACCCTTTTGCGGCCTATAGCCACCAGGAGCACAGTATTCGCCAGTGCGCTCAAGTCTAACCTAAGGCGACAGCCGGTGCATACCGATGACTTCTACACTGTGCAGGACACCACATTCCCCCTACAGGTTCCAGCTTCCAGCATAAAAATGTGCAACCTGCGTTTTTTCATCTCACACGGCATACATTTTTTTTTAAAACAGCGCTATTATCGACCAGTCACCGGTTGTTGTCCCGGACTGTTTGAGGTGCTTTTCAGTTTCGGACAATGTGCAGTGCGCACGTCTGCTCATTGGTGGTATCCACCATGTTTACAGTATGGCGCGTGCACCCCCCGGAAGTGCCAATCGATAATAAACGTCAGGACATTTACTCATGGCTGCCAAACGAATAGCTGTCAATCCGGTCGCAGAGCTGGAAGCACAAATTTCCAAACTCACCGTAAAATTGGATAAAGCTCGCAACAAAAAAGTCACCGATGCCGGAAAAGCGGTACTAAAAGCTGGAAAAGCTCTGACTTCGGCAAAAGAAAAACTGGCCAAGGCCAAAAGCAAACTGAGCGAAGCCCGTACTGCGGCAAAAACCACCAAAACTGCCGCCGCAAAGAGACGGGTTGATACCGCGAAGGCCAATGTAGAAAAGCTCAACGAAGCATTTCAACTTGCCAAGGGATCGGCAGCCGAAGCCAAGGATATGCAGGCTCGAGCAAAAGCCGAACTGAAGGCAGCAGAGGCGGTGCGAAAAATCGCGGCCAAGACGGAGAAGGAGCTTACCAAGAAGCAGCCCAAAACCGTAAAACCCACTGCGATGAAAAAGAGTACAAAGAAGGCTGCAGCCAAGGTGACAAAAGCAGTTGGTACTAAAAAAACCGTATCTAAAAAAGCTACAGTAAAAAAGGTTGCAGAAAAAGAAACTAGCGCACGCAAAGGCTCAGTCAAAACCGCAGCTACCGCGAAGAAGGCTGCAGCCAAATCTACAAAGACCACCGCCAAACAAAAAGCAGTAAAGCCCGCCAATAAAAATACAGTGAAGTCCAAGCCCGTAGCGCCGGCAAAATCTCCTGTAGCGACCAAACCCAAAAGTGAAAAACCCAAACCGACGGCGGACAGTGGAACTGCTGCAGTGGAAAAAGCCAAAGAGGATGTAAAAACCTTTGCGGCGGCTGAGGAAAAAAAGCCAATCGAGCCCACGCCACCAGCACCAACTATTACGCCAACCACGCCCGCCAACAGCCTGTTTTCCCCTGAAGGACACAGCGGCGAGTAAGGTTACCGGCGATTGGCTTTCCGCTCACAGCGCCCTCGCCGGTTTTCCCATTCCCGGCAGGGGCGCAAGCGCAGTAGGTTTACTGTGCTTGCGAATCCCCCCATCATCCAGGCCCGCATGGTATGTGGTCGTTTTTCCCCTCCGCCAAATGCACGGTCTTATGCCGCTTTGGTAAACAGAGCAGACAAATTTCTACACGGTGTCCGCATTTTTCGAGCTTGTCATAAAACTCTCAATCAAATCTGACCATCGGGCCAGTTCCTTGTGCAGCAGTCCGTATTGCTGTCCAGCAAGCTCCAGAGCATGGCAATCCCCCGGCCACTCCTCGGCACAGATTTTCCACAGTGCCGCCAACTGTAGTCGTTCGAGGTGCAGTTCATAGCGTTTGCACATCTCATAAATCCGCAAGCTATGCGGGTGAAAATGCCCCAGTAGGCGTCGCAGGTTGCGTACGCTGATAATCATGCGCCGCCTTGGTGCCAAGCCACGATCCGCCACCCTCCAACTCTCTTCACTCAACTGACGCCCGCAGGCAGTGGCGTAGCTCGCCCATAGCATCAAACACACATCAGCACCCTTTCTATCCTGGCAGTCGAGCAGGAATGGCTCGACATCTGCGTGGCGGTAAAAGTCCAGACTGAACTGCCACAGTGGATTTTCCTCTGGAGAATATGGAGGTAAAGAATCTGTCACGTTAGAATCCCGACCTTTTGTGGATCGGCGCGTTATACGGGCGGCGATTGGGCTCAAATACGACAAATAGCCTAGCATCCATCAGCCTGTTCATATGAGGTTTTTCCAGTGATCAATTTGCAAGGTGTCTCCCTTCATCGGGGTGAACGAGACTTGTTAGACGGCGCGGATTGCCGGATTTTTCCGGGCCATAAAGTGGGAATTATTGGTGCGAATGGCTGTGGTAAGTCAACATTATTCAAACTTTTGCTCGGCCAGCTGGAGAGCGATGCTGGGCAAGTTTACCTGCCCAGCACTTGGCGAATTGCCCATATGGCTCAGGAAGTTGAAGCCAGTGAACAATCCGCCCTAGATTATGTACTTGATGGCGATCAGGAGCTTCGCCAACTGCAGGAGCAGCTGACGCTGGCGGAGAGTAGCGGTGATACCGATGGCCACAAGCTGGGAGAGCTGCATGAACGCATGGCCAGCATCGACGGCTACAGCGGGCCGGCGCGCGCGGCACAGCTGCTCGACGGCCTGGGTTTTTCACACGCCGATCAGCAACGGCCTGTACGCAGCTTTTCCGGTGGTTGGCGTATCCGCCTCAATCTGGGCCGGGCTCTGATGTGTCCCGCAGACCTAATGTTATTGGACGAGCCCACCAACCACTTGGACCTTGATGCCACTCTTTGGCTGGAACAGTGGCTACAGCGCTTTCCCGGTACCTTACTTATTATTTCCCACGATCGGGATTTTCTCGATGCAGTAGTCGACGGTATTGTCAGTTTTGAGCAGCACAAGCTGGTGCTTTACAGCGGGAACTATAGTGCTTTTGAGCGCTCCCGCGCCGAACGTCTGGCACAACAGCAAATACAATACGAAAAACAGCAGGCAGAGCGTGCGCATATGGAGGACTTTGTGCGACGCTTCCGAGCTAAAGCCAGTAAAGCCAAGCAGGCACAGAGCCGGTTGAAGGCTCTGGATCGTATGGCCCAAATTGCCCCGGCCCATGTGGACTCCCCCTTCCATTTCACCTTGCCGTCTGCAGATAAAACCTCCAACCCACTAATCGACTTACGCGAAGCAAACATCGGCTATGCCGATAAAGTGGTGGTACATCAAGTACAACTGGGTATTCAGCCCGGCCGCCGCATTGGCCTTCTCGGTCCCAATGGCGCGGGTAAATCCTCGCTAATCAAAACCCTTGCAGGGGAGCTCTCACCACTGAGTGGTAAGCGACAATGCGGGGAACACCTGGCGATCGGTTACTTTGCCCAGCACCAGTTGGAAGCCCTCGACAGTGCCGCCTCACCACTGTTGCACTTGCAAAGGCTAAGTCCAGATGCCAGCGAACAGTCCCTGCGGGACTTTCTTGGTGGCTATGGTTTTATCGGCGACCGGGTTTTTGAAACCGTGGCGGGTTTTTCCGGTGGTGAAAAAGCACGCTTGGCATTGGCGATTTTGGCTTGGCAAAAACCCAACCTGCTACTGCTTGACGAACCCACTAACCATCTGGACCTGGAAATGCGCCACGCCTTAACCATGGCACTGGCGGAGTTCCCTGGCGCGTTGGTGTTGGTCTCTCACGATCGACACCTGTTGGCCAACACCACCGATGAATTTATTCTCGTAGCCGATGGACGTGCCGCCCCCTATAGCGGCGATCTTGATGACTATAAGCAGTGGTTATTGGGTTTTAATCGAGACAAACGCCGCGAGGAAAAATCCACAGAAGAATGTGAATATACAATCAGACCCAGCGAAGTTAAAAAGGCACAGCGCCGCGCTGCCGCCGCACTGCGCGAGCAGCTGAAGCCTCTCACTAACAAGCTGAAGACCATTGAACGGCAGATAGCCTCCACAGAGGAAAATCTAAATCAGATCCAGGAACTACTTGCGGATGAAAACCTGTACAGCGGTGGACAGCAGGAGGAAATCTCCCGCCTCAATAAAGTACAGGCAGAACAGCGCGAGATACTCGATACACTGGAAATGGAGTGGCTTGACATCTCTGAACAGGTGGAAGCAATGCAGGGGAAATGATCGCCCCGTCTCCGCTGCCCATCCATAAAAGCAGAATTTTGATGAATTTGTTTCTTTGCGGTTAGTAATCAGCATCATGAATTTCTTCCCGTCCGGATGCAGTCAGAAGATGGTGATGCTCTGCGACAAGTCTTTTCCCTCCAATTTCTAGCTGCGGATGCAGCCGTATTCATCCACAGCTATTCCAATAGGGGTATTTGGGCACTGGTCAATATAGGTAGGTACGCCATCGAAATCTGAATCGAGAGGACAACCATCAAGCCCCACATCCACACCGACTGGTGTCTGTGGGCATTGATCCGTAGCATCAATCACACCATCAGCATCCTCGTCATACCAGAAATCCGGATATTCAATCCACTGATAGCCCACAGCAAGACTGGCAAAGCCGTCCAGCCCGCCTTCCTCTATACCTTGGAATAGTCGTAAATCAGCACGTGCCTGCCAACGTGGTCCAAGAGTGTATTTCACGCCGATACCGAGGTTTGCCATTGTTTGGCGATCATGCCAATTACAAATGTATTTAGGGTAATAATACCCATAGGGGTATTCATGCTTGTAATGACAGTCATATCGATATTTGCCGTCTTTATCTTTGTAGTACCTTTTTGGCGCATCATCGAAATTAATACGAATTTCACCAAGACCAAAGACAACATAGGGCTGCCAGCAAAAATCACCACAAAACTGCCCTCCAAACTGATAGAGAAGATCCAGGTGATAGTTATAGACATCAACTTTTTCAGGAATCTCTTCGATATTAACCACGAAGTAATCGGCAACCCCCTCCATTGCCCAGTAGTTCGTTAGATTGAAACCAAATCCACCACCAACACCAGTCGTATCCTGCATAGTTAACCCATGAAATGGCGTGCCATTCAGTCGGTCACTATTGAACCAATATTTCCCGCCATTAGTGTAGAGATTCAGGGTGCCAACAAAATCAGCAGAGGTCCCTGAGCTAAAAAAGACAAGAAGAAAAAACACTCTGTGGTAGGTTGAAAGCAGCGAGCGATACTTCCTCATTAGAGACACCGAAATTCCTTTTCCAGCCAATCCCCCTAAGTTTTTATTTACATCAGGCTTTTAAATAGAAATTATTTGACTTAAAAATACATTTTTTACTGCGCTTTTAACCCAAACTGATAATTAATAGTACGCTCCGTAGCAGGAACCCGCTGAAGAATTCCGTAATATCTCTTCGGGACTTTCAGAGGCTCCCTAAATCATAGACTGGAAATAGAAAAATCCATTGATAAGGGCAGGTGATATAACCGATGCTGCCAGTATGCCCTTTTCAATTTTCAGCAATACAGATTTCCCCCCTTACTCGCCACCACTTAAAAAAGCGCGCCAAAAAATTATGCTTTCGCCCATTCCCACCTGACAGCTTTACTAATCGAATAATTTCCTAAACCATATATTACCTTTGAGGGGCACTTCGACCTCTCTACGTAAAGTTCCAAATATCGCCTTTTTTCGATACTTTGGAACAAATATAATGTGATACCTGGGATAATGGTTGCCATGAGCTTGGCTCTGCCAATCCCTCATATTACCTGCTAGTAGAACTTGGGTTCGCTTCATGGGAGGTCGTATTCTCCATCCTGCATCACTGAAGGGCTGAGCCATGTCGAGTGTCAGTGCCGGAGGCGGTGGTTTACCTAGGTGTTAATTAGTTTAGGGAATAGTGATAGGCACTTCACTCAAAAAATCACAGGCAGTAAAAATAACATTAGTTAAAAAAACACGGGAACCCGACACACACAAGGAGCCAACCTTAATGTTGCCAGCTAATATAGATACGTATATTCGCAATATAGCCCAGACAGACCAACTCCAGACTAGGTGCCAGCCATCACAGCTTTTTCGCGAATATGCGACAGATTTTCAGAGAAATTCTCAGTCCGGCTGGCACAGCCGGAGTGGGGATGGCCTGGACCGAATCGATGATATAGTAAGATCAGCTGCACAAATACAAACTTTGGATTATGTGCGCATCGCCTATGTCTCCAGACTCCTGGTTATGGCGTTGTATCAATGGTTAATCGGTAATAATTCTTCAAATCCGAACCAAAGACTCAGCGTCAAAAGTATTAACCGGCGCCGGGATGCCATCATTGCTTTGACGGGAGGAGCTTACTGTTGGTACCGGCAGAGCTATGAAGCTGCCAGCTCAGAGCAAATCGGCCTTAATAATATTCAAACTCAAACCGATATATCTTTTAACCTTTACCGATATCGTTTTAGCCGCCCGGGATACAACCTGCACATGAGCCCAGGCCGGCTCTATCGCGGCGATACCCGTTCACCGGCGGTACTCTGGCGGTCCGGGGGATTCTTTCCAAAGATGGCCAACCCAATCTGCTACGACCCCCATTTTAATGACGGCGCATCACAGCAGGTGATATCCAGCACAGATGACCTTAACCTGGTCACTCGTTTCGCATGGCATAACCCTGCCTATTGCCCGAGAAGGTTCTACTGCCTACACGGAACCAGCAATGCCGATAAACCAATTGCCGGCTTTATCTATGAGTTCGACAAGAGTGGGCATGAGTGTTTAGAAGTGGCCAATGTACCCGCAGGGCGTGAAGCCGCCTACCTGGCAATACCCAATCAATTTATACGCCGCTTTCGCATGCGCTATTATGCGGGCAGCCAAAATAACATCGTGCTCTCAGACTGGATGTACTATAACGACCGCTCAATTCAAAATATCAGAATCTTTGCCGACAGGCAGACCTGGCAACAAGCTCAACGGCATTGGCACGCTACGCATTAAAGTCTCGGGCTTTTGCCTCAATATTCTGGCCAAAAGCCCGACCTATCTGTAACAGTTTGGAAAACCAGCTCGGTTGGGCTTACTAATCCAGAAAAGTCTATCTAGCTTCAGGCAAACGCCGATATACCAGGTCCCACACCCCGTGCCCAAGGCGCTGGCCTCGGCGTTCAAACTTGGTTTCCGGGCGCCACTCAGGGCGTTCAACATAGTCTTTATTGGGAGAAGTATTTTCCAGTAACTGCTCTGCCTGCAGTACCTCCAGCATATGCTCGGCATAGTTTTGCCAGTCTGTTGCCATATGCATAAGCCCACCGGTCCTCAGCTTGCTACAGACCAGGCGCACAAATTCCTGCTGTACAATGCGGCGCTTGTGGTGCTTTTTCTTGTGCCACGGATCGGGGAAATACAACTGGAACCTGTCCACGATACCTCCACTGATACAATCGTTGAGAACATCCACCGCATCAGCCATATAGACCCGCAGGTTCTCCACACCAGCTTTACCGGCACCGTTAATCAACCTGCCGACACCCGGGGGATGCACTTCGATACCAATAAAATTCTTGTCCGGCTCCGCCTGGGCCATAGCGAGCAGGGAATCCCCCATGCCGAAACCGATTTCCAGGACTAGCGGGGCCTCGCGCCCGAAAGCCTCATTTGGATCGAGTGGCCCATCAAAAAGCGACAGGCCATATTGCCCCCAGTAGGTATCAAAAGCGCGACGCTGACCCTCAGTCATTCGCCCTGCGCGAATCACATAGCTGCGGATGGACTTTTTCTTGTACTCGGTGCGGTAGGGAAACTCCTCCGCAGATTCGTCTTGCATTCTTCGCGACCTCTTATGCGAAACGGTTTTCTCTCATCGGGAATCGAGTTTACCGGGCGCCAACTTAATAAATAAAACTGGCTCGTCTATTTGGAATAATTTACAGCGGCAAAAAGAAGGGTAATCCAGCCGGCAATCATCAGGGTCCCACCAATTGGGGTGACTGGCCCCAACCAGCGCGGCCCTCCAAGAGCGAGGGCATAGAGACTACCGGAAAAAAATATCATGCCAAACACAAAGAAAGCACCGCTCAGGGTGAGAGACAGGCGCCCACCCCAATTCTGGATCAACAATGCCACGCCAAGCAGCGTCAGGGCATGAAGCATTTGATATTGCACCCCGGTCTTATAGGCCTCCAGCAGACTTTCTGTCACCTTTCCCCGCAATCCATGGGCACCGAGGGCACCGAGAGCGACGCCACTGGCGCCGAACAGTGCAGCGAGCATCAGATAGAGTTTGGCCATCACTTGCCCTCTCATCAGTTGCCTCCCAGGGTAGACACCGGGAGCTCATATTCACGGAAATAAAAAAACCGCGCCTCTGCGCGGTTTTCTACCGAACTGTCAGTGCGTGAAATCAGGCCTCCATGGCCGCACGCACTTTCTTCATGGCATTCTTTTCCAGCTGGCGGATACGCTCAGCGGAAACACCATACTTGTCTGCCAATTCATGCAGCGTGGACTTCTCCTCACTCAGCCAGCGTGCCTGGATAATATCGCGGCTGCGCTCATCCAGTTGTTCCATAGCATTGGCAAGGCTGCTGAGGTTGGTTTCCTGCCAGTTATCACGTTCCAACTGGGCGGCTGGGTCGAAACTGCGATCTTCCAGATAATGCGCCGGTGCCTGCCAGGCGGTGTCGTCATCGTCATCTACACCCGCATCGAATGCGGCATCATGTGCAGCGAGACGGCCTTCCATCTCATGGACCTGGGCAACGTCCACATTTAAGTCTTTTGCCACAGCCTTGGCTTCATCGTTGCTGAGCCAAGCCAATTTCTTCTTTTGCCCACGCAGGTTAAAGAAGAGCTTGCGCTGTGCCTTGGTAGTGGCGATCTTCACGATACGCCAATTTCGCAGGATAAACTCATGGATCTCTGCCTTGATCCAGTGAACCGCAAAAGAAACCAGGCGCACCCCTTTTTCGGGATTAAAGCGCTTGACCGCTTTCATCAAGCCAACATTGCCTTCCTGTACCAGGTCAGCCTGATTGAGGCCATAACCGGAGTAAGATTTGGCAATATGCACCACAAAGCGCAGGTGGGACATCACCAGCTGGCGTGCGGCATTAATATCTTCACGGTAGTAGAGGTCTTCTGCCAGGCGCTTTTCCTCTTCGGCAGTCAGCACATCGAAGCCGCTGACCGTTTGGATATAAGCTCCCAGGTTGGCGCCCGGAGACAGCGTATGCACTGGCTGTAGGCTGGTTCCCATTCAGGTCTCTCCTTTCATTATTAGTCGGCCGGCTCCACCGGCCGCTGTCGTCGGATACTGTTTCCCGCGACAAGCTGGACTCAGTGTAGCACTTGCACAGGCGGATAAGAAAGTCCGCCGCCACTTGCCGTATTCCGCTGTATTGCGGGCAATTAGAGGGCCGAACAGCCCCAGGGGTTCCCACTGCTGCAACAGCTTTACGATTCTTGATGGAACTAACCGGTCAAGTGGGTTCAATGGCCCGAATATGTCGGGTTGCTGCCAGCCAGGCACCCGACAACCCCAAGAGGGCGGCACCAGCGGTCAGCCCTATAAAGTAGCTGAATCCGGGACCTGCCAGAGCATAGTTGCTTCCATAACTGGAAGAGAGGCCCGCAATTGGCCCCGACAACAACAGTACGCCGCCCAGTAACAACAACCAGGCCAGTATTCCGCCACAGAAGCCATAACAGAGGCCGCTGTAAAGGAAAGGCCTGCGCACAAAGGCATTGGTACCCCCCACCAGTTTTACCACCAAAATCTCCTCGCGGCGGCTCTCGATATGCAGGCGAATGGTATTGACCACCACCAGGATCACTCCCAGTGCCAACAGGACCGCAAGCCCGGCAGAGAGGCGCTGCCCCACCTCAGTGAGCTGGGTAAGGCGCTGCACCCAAGCCAAATCCAGCACCACGGAGTCAGTCAGGGCCTGTTGCTGCAAGTTCGCCACCAATATCTGCAACTTGTCATCATCCTGGGTATCTCGTGGGCGCAATAGCAATACCGCTGGCAGAGGGTTCGCATCGAGCCCCGCCAACACATCACCCAACCCCGATGCCTGCTCGAACTCAGCCAGGGCCTCCTCCGGGGAGATATAGGTCACTTCGGCAATCGCAGGATCACTGCGCAGTTTTGCAGCAAAAGATTCCACCGCAGCATCCCGCGCATCCTTATGTAAGAAAACCGAAACTTGCGGCTGTCCATCCC
Organism: Microbulbifer epialgicus; assembly: GCF_041447265.1. NCBI lineage: Bacteria > Pseudomonadati > Pseudomonadota > Gammaproteobacteria > Cellvibrionales > Microbulbiferaceae > Microbulbifer > Microbulbifer epialgicus. The sequence goes on along the minus strand of NZ_JBGMEK010000008.1, from coordinate 76,938 downwards.
AACCAGCCACGGCACGCTGAAAATTCGCCAGCCCCAACTGCAGAGCAGCGGGCAAGGCTAAAGCTATCGCAATAACCAACGCTGTCATGGTGCTTGCCATGGGTGTAGCAAAAAAACGTCGCAAGGATTCCAACGCCACCTCTCGATGGTGGCCAAGCCAGCTGCGCCATAGGTCGCCAAAACCGGTGCGGGCTGCTACCGCCCCGGTGCTGCGCGTGCGCTTATCGGCGCCGGGGCTGGCCTGGCGCTGTGCCCTAGACTGGGTTTGCTTCACGGCTTGGGACTCCGTCATAAATCAACTGGCCAGCCTGCAGCGTCAATACCCGCCGGCGCATTCGCGCAATCAATTCCAGGTCGTGACTCGCCACCAGTACAGTAACGCCCACCGCATTAAAATCCGCGAACAACCGCATAATTTCCTGGGATAGTTGCGGGTCAAGGTTGCCGGTCGGCTCATCAGCCACCAGGATGGCCGGCTTGTTCACTACCGCGCGGGCTATACCAACTCGCTGCTGCTCTCCGCCGGACAACATAATGGGATTTTGCTTTTCCTTGTGCAGGAGGCCAACCTTGTCCAACGCAGCGCGTACCCGGCGGCCCAGTTCGCGCTTATTACAACCGGCAACTGACAGGGGCAGGGCAATATTGTCGAAGACACTGCGATCAAAGAGCAGCTGGTGGTTTTGGAATACGATGCCCAGGTTGCGACGATAGTAGGGAACCTGGCTATTGCGCAGGCGATTGAGGTTCTGCCCAGCAACCAGGATAGTCCCCTTGGTGGGACGTTCTATCGCAGTAAGCAATCTCAGCAGGGTGCTTTTGCCCGCACCGGAGTGACCGGTGAGGAACACCATATCCCCGCGGGGAATTTCCAGGCTGATACGCACCAGGGCATCTTGCCCCGATGCATAGCGCTTGTTCACATTGTCAAAGGTGATCACGGTTTCTAATTCTTGTTATTCCCTAACGGACAGTCAGGCGGTATCGCGGCCAAACAGTGCCGAGACGAACTCGCGCGCCCGGAAAGGCTGCAGATCTTCCGCCTGCTCCCCCACACCGATAAAGCGTACTGGGATGCCGAAACGGCGCGCCAGGGCAAATATCACCCCACCTTTGGCCGTGCCATCTAGTTTGGTAAGAACCAGCCCGGTAACACCAGCCGCCTCGCGGAATTGAGAAGCCTGATTGATCGCGTTCTGGCCTGTACCGGCATCAAGCACTAGAAGCACTTCGTGGGGAGCACTGGGGTCCAGTTTGCCCATTACCCGACGCACCTTGGCCAGCTCATCCATCAGGTTGGATTTGGTATGCAGACGCCCTGCAGTGTCAGCAATTACCACATCGATGCCGCGAGCCTGAGCTGACTGGACCGCATCAAAGATAACTGATGCGCTGTCCGCACCGGTATGTTGGGCAACAACTGGAACATCGTGGCGCTGACCCCAAACCTGCAACTGCTCCACAGCAGCAGCGCGGAAGGTATCGCCTGCGGCGAGCATGACCGACTTACCCTCACCAAGAAAACGATGCGCCAGCTTGCCGATTGTGGTGGTCTTGCCAACACCGTTGACACCCACCACCAGGATCACATACGGCTTCTTACTCGTATCAATTGTCAGCGGCGCATCGACACTCTCAAGCAGCTCCGCCAGTTCCTGTTGCAGAGCCTTGTACAGGGCATCACCATCGGCAAGCTCGCGACGGGACACCCGCTCGGTCAGGCGCTCGACAATCTCGCTGGTGGCCTCCACACCCACATCTGCCATCAGCAATTGGGTTTCCAGCTCTTCGAGTAAATCCTCATCGATTTCCTTGGCGCCAAGGAACAGATTACCCATTCCCTCGACGAACTGGTTGCTGGTGCGGCTAAGACCGCGGCGGATTCGGGCAAAGAAGCCCTCTCTTTTTTTCTCACCAGGTTTTTCCTGAACTTGCGCAGGTTTCGCAACCGGCTCTGGTACCCGCTCGGCAGCGGATACTTGCTCCGCAACAACCTGCTGCCGCTCGGGTTCAGCCCCAGCTTTTTCATCCGTGACTACTGCGGGCTTTTGTTCCGGAGGTGCCGGTTCGGGGGCCGCAGTAGGTTCCTCTCGCCCTTCAGTGATAGGCTTTTCAACTACGGGAGACACATGCCCCGCTACTGGAGCGCCAGTTTCCGGAGTCGAGGGCTCTTGCTCAGTGGAAAGCTCCTCAGAGGAAGCGGCAACTTCCGCATGCTCCTGCTGGGACTCGCTTTGTTCAGGCTTGCGCTTTTTCTTTTTACGCAGGAAATCAAAGATCATTCGTGTATCCGGGTGTACCGCTTGCAGAAAGACGCTAATCTTAGCATCGCTAAGCCCCCAGTAGAGAGTTACCTTGGCCAGAAGTTCACCACGCAAGCCTACCCCACAACCCCTTTCCCAACTTCGCATCATCGGAGGGCAGTGGCGCGGACGCAAACTACACTTCGCGCCGGTAGAGGGACTCAGGCCCACCGGTGATCGCCTGCGCGAAACCCTGTTCAACTGGCTGCAGTTTTACCTGCCTGCCGCCCGCTGCCTGGATCTGTTCGCCGGTTCCGGAGCCCTTGGCCTGGAAGCCTTGTCTCGCGGCGCCGCCTTAGTGGATTTTGTCGAGCTGAATCCTCATGCGGCACGCACCCTCAAGCAGCAATTGCAGTTGCTGGGCGCACAGGGAGCCCAGGTGCATAACTGCGGGGCAGCCGATTTCCTGGCGAGTAGCGACAGGCAATACGATATTATTTTTGTCGACCCACCGTTTGCCGAAGACCTGTGGCAGGATAGCTTGAGCGCCCTTGAGGGCCATCTATCTGCGGAAGCATTGGTATATATCGAAACCCCTCGCAACACGCCTCCGCCGGTATTGCCAAACTGGCAATTAACCAAGGAAAAGCGCGCAGGTCAGGTTTGTATGCGCCTATATAGCGGCACCAAACAGAGCTCAACTGGATACTGAGGAGCCAAGAAAATTATATGAATGCACCCGGTTTTGAGCCTTAGCCGTAAATTGTTTACCATTCGCATCTCTTTCGGCCCGCATTAAAAGCCTTGGCGTATGAAAAAAGTCGTCTATCCTGGAACATTTGATCCAATCACCAATGGCCATCTGGACTTGGTAGAGCGGGCCTGTCGCCTGTTCGACCATGTTATCGTCGCTGTGGCCGCCAGCAGCCGCAAAAACCCGCTGTTCACATTGGATGAACGAGTGGAGTTATCCCAACAGGTACTCGGCCACCTACCCAATGTGGAAGTCATAGGCTTCGATATCCTGCTGGCCGATCTGGTACGCCAGGTAGACGCCTACGGCGTGCTGCGAGGTCTTCGAGCAGTATCCGACTTCGAGTACGAGTTCCAGTTGGCCAATATGAACCGGCAGCTGGCCCCCAATATGGAAAGCCTGTTCCTGACCCCAGCAGAACATTTGTCCTACATTTCCTCGTCATTAGTGCGGGAAATTGCCTCCCTGAATGGTGATGTCACCAAATTCGTTCCAACGGCAGTACAGGATGCACTCCAGCAGAAATTCCGCTAAAACGGGATCTGGTTATTTCTGATACACTCGAGCGGATTTTTCCACAATCTGCGGAGTGTGTTGTGCGCTACCTTCTCCTCGCATTTGCCGTCTTTTTGACCCCAGCAATAGCCGACGAGCCGCAACCGGAGATCGATACCGGTCGCAGTGCGATCAAGTCGGCCACGGCTGATACTTTTATGGCGGTAACCGCTAATCCGCACGCCAGCCAAGCCGCCGTACAGATTCTCTCCCGTGGCGGTACCGCTGTGGATGCTGCAATAGCTGCGCAAATGGTATTGGGTTTGGTGGAGCCTCAGTCATCGGGCATCGGTGGCGGTGCCTTCATGTTGAGCTACGATGCCAGGCTCAAGAAGCTTCACTATTACGATGGGCGGGAGACCGCGCCTGCTGAAGTGGATGAAGATTACTTTATGCACGATGGCCAGCCGCGCTCGTTTATACAGGCTGTCATCGGCGGCTATTCTGTGGGGGTACCAGGGGTTGTCCGTATGCTGGAGATGGCACATAAGCGCGACGGCAAACTGCCCTGGAAATCCCTGTTCCAGCCGGCGATCCAACTGGCCGAGTCCGGTTTTGAAGTTTCCCCCCGACTGCACCAACTTCTACTCAGACTTCCCAAAGTCTCAGCCAGGCCGGCTATCGCCAATTACTTCTTTAACAGTGACGGCAACCCCCTACCGGTAGGGCATAAGCTCAAGAACCCCGAGTATGCCCAGACACTGCGGAAGATCGCCAGCGGGGGAGCTGACGCCTTCTACCGAGGGGGAATCGCCAGAGCCATAGTGGCAGCCGTACAGGGCGATCCGGAAAACCCCGGCTTACTCAGCCTTGAGGATATGGCCAATTACCAAGCAAAACAACGAGAACCTCTTTGCTCCGCCTTTCTCGAATACCGAGTCTGCGGTGCCAATGCACCCTCCTCAGGCGGCACCACCGTAGGCGGGATACTGGGCATGCTGCAGCAGTTCCCACTAGACGATATGGAGGCCGGAGATGACCTGCTTACCCACCTGTTTATCGAGGCCTCAGAACTAGCATTTGCCGACCGCAACACTTACTCTGCCGATGCGGATTTCGTCAGTGTACCCAGCAAATCCCTGGTATCTCCCGGTTATCTAAGCAGCCGTGCAGCATTAATTGACCCGGATAGCGCCAGTGTGGCTCAGCCCGGCAACCCCATGGCCGACACAAATAAACGCACGATGACACAGTCACCGGAGATGCCCAATACCAGCCACCTTGTGGTGGTGGACCGCTACGGAAATGGTGTCAGTATGACTACCAGTATTGAAACCGGTTTTGGCTCGCGCCTTCTGGTAAAAGGGTTCTTACTGAATAACCAACTGACTGACTTCTCTTTTACTCCCAAGCGGGCGAGTGGGCAGCTTGTAGCGAACCGTATCCAGGCGGGAAAGCGACCGCGCTCTTCCATGTCCCCCACTATCGTTTTTAATAGGGATGGCAGTATGCGTTTACTGGTCGGCTCACCCGGCGGCTCCCGTATTATCGACTATACAGCGCGCACCATCCTCTATCATCTGGGGCTGGATGTACCAATCGCCGACGCCATTGCTGCGGGTAATATCGGCGCGATCGGTAAGCATGTGGAGCTGGAACCGGGCCTCTTCAGCGAAGACACAGTAAGCAGGCTTAGGGCGCGCGGGCACCAGGTTGTCGAGCGCAATCTCAACAGCGGCATCCATGCGATTGCGCTGAAAAATAATAAGCTCTATGGCGGTGCCGATCCCCGCCGCGAAGGCAGCGCCCTGGGACATTAATTGCCGGGCAGTAGTCCCTAAAAAATTCCCTGCTTAGCTTCAGTTTTTTCAGTCGCTGGGGTATTTCCCGCTATCGCTTTCATGGACCAACCGCCCCTTATAGTAGGTGCGCAATATACTGGCTTTATGGATATCCCCCACAGGAATCTGAAATAAGTTGCGATCCAATACGATGAAATCCGCCCATTTACCCTGCTCAAGACTGCCGGTTTCCGCCTCCAACCCATGAGCATAAGCTCCATTAATGGTGAAGGCCTCAAGCATCGCTGCCAGGGGGATACTGCGTTCGACCCCGGATTGAATACCAGACAGTGGGCTGTCTACTTCGCTTGGCGACCAAGAACATCCAGATACCAGGGTCAGCCCCTTGGGGAAAAAACCCTCGCCGTTAGCTCCAATTAGACCCCATTGCAAGGGTATCTGTGCAGGGTGTAATACAACTACAATTTTTCCCTGAACAAACTGCTGTAATTCCCTGGCATCAGTAATAGAGGCGTTCAGTATACTGTTACGTAAATTTTGACGCTTTGCCATTTCATTTAGTTTCGATAAAGCCTGTAGGGCTCGTTCAGTGCTTTCCCGGTCGCGCACATGGAATTGTACGGAAAAATTGTGGATATTAGCCTGCTCAATCAGCCGGGTAACTGTATCCACAGAAATTGTTTCAGAGGGGATAGTATCAGTGCTTCTCCCTTTCTGTAGTGGGGTAAAACCACTTACACTGACGGACCCTATTTGAAAATCCTCGCCAGAATAACGTTTTGCAAGAACCTGTAGTGCCCGGAATTGTGCGGCAGTAATATTGGGCTGCACAGTAAAGGAACCCCTGACCCGTACATTTAGTGGGGTCAGACCAGATAGCTTATCCAAGGCCTTCATTTGTCCCCCATCATTCACCAGGGGCGTATTGGTCTCATAAAGTGTTGTCACCCCCCAACTCGGGGCCAACTTACTGATACGTAAAATATCTTCCCAGTAGTTTGTTGGACCGCTTTGCGGTATTAATTTTTTCAGAAGTACAATGGCATCATGCCCACTCATATACCCAACCGCTATGCCATGTTCATTTTTAGCGATAAATCCATTCGTGGGATTTTCTGTATCATTATTGATACCTGCGGCGGCGAGCCCTTCAGAATTTGTCCAGGCGCTAGTGCCATCGGCAGAAAAGAGAATAATAGGAATTAAATCATTAATTTGGTCCAAGATCCCCTTATGAGGCAATTGAGACGAAAACACTTGAGAACGCCACCCATAACCAACAATTATCTGCTTTTTTGAATTCTCATCTATATACTTTTTAATCATCTGCCGGTAGTCCTCAATAGACTTACCCGAGAACAGATCAATACCGGTAGCGGCTCCCCGTATTTTTGCTCCCTGAATAAATCCGGGTAAAATCAACTTCCCATGAAGGTTTTCAATTTTTGTGCCCGGACCAATATAATCTCCAACTCCATTAGCTTTACCCACATAAACAATCTGCCCATCCCTGATTGCCATTGTCGAAGCGACTGATCGAGCCTTATCCACGGTATAGATATGTGCATTTTTCAACACCAACTGGGCTGGTGCAATCACAGATTCCCTTTGGGTATCTTCCCGATCACAAGACAACAATAAAAGGCCAAATAAAATCCAGAGAAAACGCATTTTGCAATCTCCACATTTTTGAAGGGGCACCCTAAATTTCTGGCTTCACCGAAAAACCCACCTCGTTAGCACATTACTCAGGTAGCAAATAGAATTTATCGGTATAACCATTATTTACATATAAAAAATTTTAAGGAGAACTTAGGTGAGAATATAATTCACAATAGCTGTGACAAATTATAGAAAAAGGAAAGAAAATTTGTTTCGAGCACCTAAGACCAGAGCCAATGATAACCAAAAGAGCCACTGGTACAGGGACCTAGCCCACACTCGAAAATGGTGCTGACCAGGTTAACCAGGACTACTGTTAAAAAGGCTGCAGCAATAAATTTCTCGGGAAAACTAAATCGACGCGGAGCAAAGTTACGCCGCGTAAAGCCCAGCATCATAGCCACACCGCAATAAACCAGCAGCCCAAAGAACGCCACTACGGCCCACGTATACAAGTGCAATCCCAAAAAAGAATCTCCAAAACCAGGGCTCCCTGGTAGGATGTGCAACAATACCTGCCGTCCCGCCGCTGCCAGTCCAGCAATGCTCGAGAGAATAACAATGCCATAGTGCGCTGGGCGCACACCAAAGCGGAGGTTCATCAGCAGGCCGACCCCCACCATGGAGAAGGCTACACGCTGCAGCAGGCATAGAGGGCAGGGAAGCTGGTGCAACAGCAACTCCATAAAAAAGACAACCAACAGAGCAACTGTAATAATCAGAAGAGTCAGGGCATCGAGTTTTCGCACCGTGTAAACCATGACGATACCTGCCCTAAAAAGAGAGGTTCAACTCACTGGTTATGTGATAAGCGAACCAGATGATATAGACCACCATCGTTACCATCCACCAGCCTATCGCCACCTTCGGGCGCCCTTTCCATATATACCAGACAGACATAAGGATGGTCAGGAAAGGCAACATCATTACCACGAGCTATCTCCGCAGACAGCAATGGGTTGATAGTAGTATTGGCGACTGTGGTTCCCCAGCCCCCCTAATTACTAACAGACTGTTGAAAAAGTCATCCTGACTTTCTCAACGCACGCAAAGGATAAAATGTCATTTTTCCTTTGTCCCCAAAATCAACGACTTACAGTCGTCGATTTTGCCATCACCTCCCAGTGATAGACGCAGGCCGTAGAAAAGCGGGGTTTTTCAACAGCCTGCTAACGTTGGCAATAAGTGCAAAAAAAAGTATTGCGCTGCCCCAGGATGATATCCCGAACAGGGCGGCCACAGGAGCGGCAGGGCTCCCCCGTGCGGCCATAGACACAGAGTTCCTGGGCAAAATAGCCTGGCTGCCCATCCCCCCCAAAAAAATCCCGCAAAGTGGTGCCCCCCTGGGCGATTGCTCGCTGTAATACCTGCTTGATAGCCCCCGCGAGGCGCTGGTAGCGGCCTTTGGAAATAGAGCCCGCCTCCCGATCCGGGCGGATACCCGCCAGGAAGAGGGACTCACTTGCGTATATATTGCCCACTCCCACAACAATGCGCCCATCCATAATGAAAGCTTTCACCGACTGCCGGCGTTTGCGGGAGGCAGAGAACAGGTAGTCACCATTGAATTCCGTGGAGAGGGGCTCTGGTCCCAAATGACCGAGCAGGTCGTGGGCCAATGGATCGCCGGCAGTCCACAACAGGGCACCAAAACGGCGCGGGTCCCGGTATCGCAGAGTCAGGCCACTGTCGAGCCGCCAGTCGATGTGGTCGTGCTTCTCGGGTACAGTTCCATCACCTACGAGACGCAGGCTGCCGGACATCCCCAGGTGCCAGATTGCGCAGCCTTTGTCAGTGTGCACCAGCAGATATTTAGCGCGGCGTTCCAGCTTTAGGATCCGGGCGCCCTCAATATGCTGCTCAAAATCCGGTTCCACCGGCCAGCGCAGGCGGTGCTCGCGTACCTTGGCAGAGCGTACCTTATACCCCTCCAGATGGGGCCGCAGACCGCGGAGCGTGGTTTCTACTTCAGGGAGTTCTGGCATCTTTCAATTTACCGGCGCTCACCAGTTTACTTAATTAGCAGATACAAAAAAGCCCGGTAAACACCGGGCTTTTCCTACAAGTACACGGTGGGCAATTACTTGATTTTGCCTTCCTTGTACATCACATGCTTGCGCACAACGGGATCATACTTTTTGATCTCCATCTTTTCAGGCATGTTGCGCTTGTTCTTGGTAGTGGTGTAGAAGTGGCCAGTACCGGCGCTGGAATTCAGACGAATCTTCTCACGCATTGCTCTATCTCCAATCTATTTGCTGGGCTACAGCCGTTACACTTTTTCGCCGCGGGCGCGCAGCTCAGTCAGGACAGCGTCGATACCTTTCTTATCGATAACGCGCATGCCTTTTGCGGAAACACGCAGTTTCACAAAACGCTTCTCGGACTCAACCCAGAAACGGTGGCTGTGCAGGTTCGGCACGAAGCGACGCTTGGTGCGGTTCTTAGCGTGGGATACATTGTTTCCGGTGACCGGACGCTTACCGGTTACCTGACATACCTTGGACATCTGTTGGCCTCTTCAAAACGCTTGTGCCCGCATGGCGCCAATCCTGAAGAGGAAAAGGTAGTGCGGGAACATAAAAATCGGGATTCTAATCCGGTTCCTGGATGGCGGCGGAACCTGTTCAGAATCTGGCCCGGCCGCAAAGAGCGGCGTTTTATACCAAAAGAGCCTGAAGGGAGCAAGTTTTGTACAACACTTCTGCCGATCGCAACGCCATTAGATTAGCCCCTGTTCAGCAAAGGATAGCGCCGCGCCCTCGCCAACGATCAAATGGTCCAGGACCTTGATGTCAACCAGTTCCAGGGCCTGTACGAGGCGCTCAGTAATCCAGATATCCGCCTGACTGGGCTCGCAGATACCAGAAGGGTGGTTATGTGCCAAAATCACAGCCGCCGCATCCCGGTACAAGGCCGCCTGTACCACCTCGCGCGGATAAACATTAGCAGCATTAAGTGTCCCCTCAAACAACTCTTCGAAGGCAATCACTCGGTGCTGGGTATCCAAATAAAGGCAACAAAATACCTCGCGGCGGCGGTGGCGTAATTGCATGGCCAGGTAGTCCCGCACCGCTGCGGGACTACACAGGGCACTACCGTGCTGTACTGTCTCTGCCAAATGGCGCCGCGCCATCTCAAGCGCCGCCTGCAGCTGGACAAACTTGGCATCTCCCAACCCCCGAGCGCGACAGAACTGCTCCCTGTCCACCTCAAGCAGCGCACGCAAACCACCAAACTCGCTTAGCAACCGACGCGCCAGGTCCACCGCCGAAACGCCAGGCAATCCCACGCGCAGGAATATGGCCAACAATTCCGCATCCGACAAAGCGCGAGCCCCCTTCTCAAGCAACTTCTCCCTGGGTCTTTCAGCTGCGGGCCAATCCTTGATTTTCACTAGTTTTCCCTCCCTTGACGGCTTCGTTAGATAAACCTCCTCTCCCTACAACAACTTCTGCCGATACCTCCAAACTCCGCCCTCCGCCTTATATGAACAGAGGCATCAATGATAATCTTACCCGCTCGCACCAATTCGGAAACCACACCTATGTCCTCCCTCACCAATAAACACATTCTTTTGGGTATCAGCGGCGGTATCGCCGCGTACAAGAGCGCCGATCTGGTACGCCGCCTGAAAGAGCGCGGTGCAGAGGTGAGAGTGGTGATGAGCGCCGGCGCCCGCGAATTCGTCCAGCCGCTCACTTTCCAGGCCCTATCCGGTAATCCGGTACATACCGACCTTTTGGACCCAGCGGCAGAGGCAGCCATGGGGCATATCGAGCTGGCCAAATGGGCCGAGCTGATCCTGATAGCCCCTGCCAGCGCCCAAGTAATGGCGAAACTTGCCTGTGGCATGGCAGACGACCTGCTCACTACCCTGTGCCTTGCCAGCGAGGCACCAGTGGCTCTAGCACCCGCCATGAACCAGGCCATGTGGCGCCACCCGGCCACTGCCGCCAATACACTGACTTTGCGCGATCGCGGAATCCACCTGTGGGGTCCGGCCGCCGGTAGCCAGGCCTGCGGTGATGTGGGACCCGGCCGTATGCTTGAGCCTACCGACTTGGCACAGCAGGCAGAAACTCTCTTTGGCAGTGGCGACTGCCTGCGTGGCAAGGACGTAGTGATAACTGCCGGCCCAACCCGCGAAGCACTGGACCCGGTGCGCTACCTCAGCAACCACAGTTCAGGCAAAATGGGCTTCGCCCTTGCCCAAGCTGCACAGCGAGCCGGAGCCCGGGTGACTCTGATCGCAGGGCCGGTAAATCTAAACACCCCAACACATGTAAAACGTGTCGATGTTGTCGATGCACGGGAAATGCGCGATGCCGCCGAGCGCGCAGCCGATCTCTGCGATATTTTTATCAGCGCCGCTGCAGTAGCCGATTTCCGTCCGGCGAGTGTGGCCGAACAAAAGCTTAAGAAGCAGGAGGACCAGGACGAATCCGCCATTGTCCTGGTAAAAAATCCCGATATCGTCGCGGGCATCGCCTCGCGCACCGAACGCCGCCCATTTACCATCGGCTTTGCCGCAGAAACCCAACAGGTGGAGCAGTATGCGCAGAGCAAATTGCAACGCAAGAATCTCGATATGATTATTGCCAATGACGTAAGCTGCGCGGGTAGCGGCTTTAATAGCGACCACAACGCCGTCACGGTGATTGACCGCAATGGCAGCCATACACTGCCATCAGCCCTGAAGACCGACTTGGCTAAGCAGCTCATAGAGATCATCGCCGCAAAGACACAACAATAATACAAAGATATACGGACAGGATAATCAGTGGTTTCCAACAAAAACAATCAGCGCAACTCACCGTTGCACAAGGGGCTGCTTTTGCCTTCTTTGCTGGCCGCCGTGGCCTGGCTCTGTGGTGCCTACTTAATTGTGGAACACGTGGTAAATCCCCATAATCGCACCCAGGTGGCTCAGGCCGCCCAGAAACAGGGAGAGACGTTCGCTCAGTCAGTTCAGCAGTACTTGGGTGAACGCACCCGGCGTCTGCAAAAAATTGATGGCATACAGCCAGAAGCACTGCTGCAAAACGCCGGCCTGCCAGAGCAATTCAGAGTGCAGGTATTTGACGAACCGCAGGTCCAGCTGGGTGCGGGCACAAACCCAAGCCTCAATTTTGCCCTGATAGATCTGCTCAAACGCTCACAACAGGGCATACAACAGCCACTGGAGATACTCCGTACCGGTACCGACAACAACTGGCAACTACACAATGCAGTTAAGCTGGCAGATCAGCAACTGTTAATCAGTCAGTCCTTTTCCGCACTAAAAAACACTCTGGATACCCTCGATAAGAGTCCCGGACGAATCCAGTTGATTCAAAAGTTTCCCGATGCTGCAGCGCAAACCCTATGGAGTGGAGGGCAGGGCGGAGGACATGCTTCCTCGGTGAATATTCAGGGCAGCTATCTAAGCGTGCAATTCAGTCCCTCTAGAGAGTTTACCCAGCAATACAGCCTGCCGGTTCTCTGGATTTATGTTGGCGGTGGCATCGGCCTGCTTATCACCCTGCTGCTATTAATGCGTTTCCTCCCCCGCAACACCAAGGCGCCGTGGGAGCGCGAAAATAAAGGGGGGGCTAAAGCTGAGGTAGAAAACAACAAACTGGCGACACCTGAGCAAGCTGCCCGGCAGGATATAGATGAGGGTTCGATACCCCAGGGCTTAGCCTCGGCCCCCATTGTGACCCCGGAGATATCTGAGCAGGTTAGCACCACAGTTAAACCCCCTGCAGCGAGCAAGTCGGAACCGGCCTTCGGTACCGAATTTCCGCAACATGTATTTCGCGCATACGACATTCGCGGTATTGCTGGAGAGGAAATTAATGAGCCCTTCGCTTATCAGCTCGGACGCGCCCTCGGCACCTTGGCACAACATGCTGGCGAACGTATCCTGCTGGTGGGCCGCGATGGCCGCAACAGTAGTGAACTTCTCGGCAATTGCCTGATGGAGGGCATTCTCGACAGTGGTTGCAATAGTGTTGATCTGGGACTGGTTCCCTCGCCACTGCTCTACTACGCCTGTGCAAAAGGAAAAAACACCAGCAGCGGTGTTATGGTGACGGCCAGCCATAATCCCGCCGAGTTCAATGGGTTTAAAATCATTCTCAAGGGCCGCCCACTCGCTGAAGAAAAACTACAGGGCCTTTACCAACTGATGCGCAAAGGCCCCTTCAAGAGCGGAGAAGGCAGCAACCGCGAGCAGGAGATTAAAGATAAATACATCGACGAAGTCTTCAATAACGTAGCCCTGGCCGGACAACCCCACTTAGTGGTGGACGCTGGCAATGGTGCCACTTCAGTGCTGGCCCCGCGTCTGTTTGAACAGCTGGGCTGTGCGGTAACACCTATATTCTGTGAAGTAGACGGCGATTTTCCCAACCACCCACCAGACCCTTCGCGCCCAGAAAACCTGCAGGCCTTAATTGATAAGGTGGCGGAAACCAGTGCGGACCTAGGCGTGGCACTAGATGGCGACGGCGACCGCGTTACCCTTATTTCAGGCAGTGGACGTATCGCCTGGGCTGATCAGCTGGTAATGCTATTGGCCCGGGATATTCTCGGGCGCCACCCCGGGGAAAATATTGTCTTCGATGTAAAAAGCAGCCGCAGCTTGGCACAACTGGTCAGTCAGTACGGTGGCCGCCCGGTAATGTGGAAGACCGGTCACGCGCCGATGAAAACCAAAATGCTCGAGACCAAAGCCATTCTCGGCGGAGAATTATCCGGCCATATTTTTATTAAGGACCGCTGGTTCGGTTTTGACGACGGTATTTACGCGGCTGCACGTATCCTAGAGATAATGGCCCTACGCGAACAGAGCCTGGATGAACTCCTGGATTCATTACCCAAAATGCAAAGCACCCCAGAGATCCTGCTACCGGTAGACGAAAAAGAAAAATTCTCCCTGATAGAACAGCTGCAAGAGCAGGGCAAATTTGCCAACGCAGATATTACAACTATCGACGGTCTGCGCATCGAATTCACAGATGGTTGGGGGCTGGTGCGCGCCTCCAATACCACCAGTGCCCTGACACTGCGTTTTGAGGCCGAAAACGAAGAAGCTCTGGAACGTATTCGCAAAGAGGTGATGGATCAACTGAAGAAAATCGATCCCACCATCACGGTACCCAACTGGCAGCTTCTCGATTAGTGAGATTGACTTGGCCTGATTATACCACGGTACAGGCATGTGCCTTCGCCGACCGCTGGTCGGCAAAATTTTTTATCCACAGGAAACTAGCGCAATTGCGCGGTATCCTCTGCGACCCCGGGTGAATCGGAAACCCCGCGAGTCGTATCCCATCAGAAAGGAATTACCATGTCCCTTGATAAGAAGTCTGCGCTACGCGTCGCTCAGGTATTGAACGAGTCCCTGCCCTATATCCAGCAATTTACCAATAAAACCATTGTGGTGAAATTTGGTGGCAACGCCATGATAGATCAGGAGCTACAAAACAGTTTTGCCCGAGACATTATCTTAATGAAACTGGTGGGCATGAACCCAGTGGTAGTACATGGTGGTGGCCCGCAAATTGGCCACCTATTGAAGAAACTAAATATCGAATCCCGTTTCGTCGATGGTATGCGCGTTACCGATAGCGAAACCATGGATGTAGTGGAAATGGTATTGGGCGGTACAGTCAATAAGCAAATCGTCAATTTGATCAACCATAACGGCGGTCGTGCTGTAGGGGTTACTGGCAAAGATGGCCTACTGATCAAAGCGCGCAAGCTCAGCAGAAAAAATGAGAGTGCCGGGCTGCACGCCTCGGAAATTATCGATATTGGCCAGGTAGGCGAGGTGGAAAAAGTCAATATTGATGTGATTGATATGCTTATCCATGGAGACTTTATTCCAGTAATTGCCCCAATTGGAGTTGACCAGAATGGCGTTTCTTACAACATCAATGCGGACCTGGTCGCAGGGAAAATTGCCGAGTGCCTGCAGGCCGAAAAACTGATGTTACTTACCAATGTCGCGGGCCTGCAAAACAAACAAGGAGAAGTACTTACCGGTTTGCGCACACGACAAGTAGAGGGACTCATTGAGGACGGTACAATTCATGGCGGTATGCTACCGAAAATTGCCTGTGCACTAAATGCTGTCAAAGCTGGCGTGACCTCTGCACATATTATCGACGGGCGAGTCCCGCACGCAGTACTGCTGGAAATATTTACAGATTCCGGCGTTGGCACCCTGATTACCAACAATGAGACATAAAGCAGACGCGTAATCGCGCTTGGCAATTGAAGACAGCCCAGCGAATCGGTAGGATTCCGCCGCCGCAATATTAAGGCAACAAGAGCAAAAACCACCGTCCGCCACCCAAGCGGACTAAAGGCAGTCAATGAGCAGCGAAAAAATCAATCGGCGTCAACAGATCCTGGAAGCTCTGGCACACATGCTGGAAGTCAGTCCCGGCGCACGTATTACAACTGCGGCCCTGGCCAAGGAAGTCGGCTTCTCCGAAGCGGCGCTTTACCGCCATTTCCCCAGTAAATCAAAAATGTTTGAAGGTCTTATTGAGTTTATCGAGGAGACTATTTTTACTCGCATTGCAATGATTCTGCAGGAGGAGCCCTCAGCCTTGAACCGTTGCCAGAGAATTCTGCACCTTCTTCTGGCATTCTGTGAGCGCAACCCGGGTATAACCCGCCTGCTCACTGGCGATGCACTGACGGGTGAAACTGAACGATTGCACGGACGAATCCTGCAGCTGTTCGACCGCCTGGAAACCCAGATTCGACAGATTTTACGCGAAGCCGAGCTACGCGAGCACCTACGCCCGGCACTGCCGTTAGGTGGTGCCGCTAACCTGTTACTGGCCAGTGCCGAAGGCCGTATTGTGCAGTATGTGCGCAGTGGCTTTAAACGCAAGCCCACCGAATATTGGGCGGAACAGTGGCCGGTTTTAACCTCCGGATTTTTTCGCGAAACTATAGTCGCGGCCAGGTAACTGGCCGCGACTGCCGGTTGGAAAAAGTTGGGGGAGCGGCACCAGTCAGTGCCTGAGGATAAATACCGAGGGGAAAACCCCGGAGAACTTTCAGTCCGATAAAGGCTTGGCCATTATCTCGGCGTAACGGGCCGCGGCTTTGTCAAACTCCTGATTGATTGAGAAAGCCTCATCAGCGCGCCGGCTGAGGCGTTCGCGCAGTACCGAGACTTCCTTTCGCAAGTCAACGATGCGCTGTAAAAGTTCTGGAGCCACCTCGCGGCCTCCGCGCTGGGTTCGTGCTGCCGATGCTTCTTCTTCGGCGATCTGGCGGCCGAGGCTGCTGATATTCGAGCGCATAATTGCCATATCCTGCTCAACAATCGCCAGCTTGCGTTTGCGTGCACTCTCGATATCGGCAACGCTGTTGTAGCGTTTGGTCAGTTTGCGATCCGCTTCCTTCTGGGCCTCCTGTTGGCGCTGCGCCTCATACTCCTCAGGGCTTAACTGCGGCGGTACTACCTCCAGTACACGACCGGAAAGGTTGAGAATCTCATAACCTCCAGCCACGTACTCGGGCGGCACCATCTCATTAAGCACCAGGATGCCCTGCCTATCCGTATAGCGGTAAAGAACCTGACCCTTAGCTCCTTGCGCAGCATCCAACTGAGTGGAATGTAGCAGAAGGACAGGGAGCATAATTCGTACTATGGGGGCGACTCGCATCGCTCTTCTCACTGATTAGTGCGGCCCGCGACGAAAATAGGTCGTATTTATTGACCCGAAACGCCATAACGCTGCCGGTAGTTCACAATTTTTTGCAGGGTTTCGCTGTCCTGCGATTCCTGCTCGAGAAAGCTGATTACATTGTCCAACTGCACAATGCTGATCACGGGGATATTGTACTGCCTCTCCACCTGCTGAATAGCGGAGAATTCACAATCCTCACTGGCTTTTTCCTGACGGTTCAAACCGATTACCACGCCGGCCGCCTCAGCACCATGAGAGTCAATAATCTGCATCACTTCGCGCACTGCAGTACCCGCCGTAATAACATCATCGATAATCAAAACCTTGCCATTAAGCGGCGCACCTACTAAGGTTCCGCCTTCGCCGTGATCCTTGGCTTCCTTACGGTTGTAACAGAAAGGTTTGTCGATGCCCTTCTGGGCCAATGCCACAGCAGTCACCGCACCCAGTGGGATACCCTTGTAAGCCGGTCCGAAAATGACATCAAACTCCGTTCCCGAAGCGATAATTGCTTCGGCATAGGCATGTCCGAGTGCAGCCAGCGCCGCACCGGTGTGGAATCGGCCGGCATTGAAGAAGTAAGGGCTTTGACGGCCTGATTTCAGGATGAAGTCGCCAAAACACAGCACCTGATGATCCAGGGCCAATTGGATAAAATCGCGCTGATATTGCTGCATGGAAAATTGTTAACTATTGGCTAAGGTGAAGGGAGACCTCCCCGAAGCAATTCCGGGGATAGGCATGCGAATAATGTTTCTAATGATACACAGTCCGCTGGTAAGGGGCTAATAATGCGAATAGTGAGCTTGTCTGTAGACGGCGTTCATCAGGCCGCACAACGCGGTCTCTACGATTGGTTGGCTGAGCAGGATGCAGACATAATCTGCCTTCAGGACCTGCGCTCTCTCGAGCCAGAGCTTGACCACCCCATATTCCACCCCGATGGCTATTACAGCTACTTCTTCGACTCGGGAACGCCCCATGAAAATGGGGTGGCGATCTACACACGTAGCCAACCCAAGGCAATAATCTTCGGAATGGGTTTTGCCAATGGCGAAGATATGTATGGGCGTTATCTGCAAGCGGATTTCGAGCGCCTGAGTGTCGGTTCCCTGCTCGCTCCTGTAGCTACAGATGAGGCCTCACTGGAGAAAAAAGTCCAGTTTTTCGACGATATGCAGGCTCACCTACAAAAAATCAGCCGCAAACGCCGCGACTTTATTTTCTGTGGCAACTGGGGCATGACTCATCGCCGCGCCGATGTACAGAACTGGCAAGACCATCAGGATACGCCCGGGTTTATGCGACATGAACAACGCTGGCTCGACCAATTGTTCAACGAAATCGGCTACGTCGATGCCTTCCGCCGCGTTGTCAAAGACACTGATGAATTTACTTGGTGGCCAAGCGGCACCGTGGGAGAAGGTGATGGCTGGCGCACCGATATGCAGATTGTGTCACACGGCCTGAAAAACCGTATCGAGTACGGCGCCATCAACAAGAACGTGGCTTTCTCCAGCCATCTGCCATTGATGATGGATTACGACCTGGAAGTATAAATGCCAAAGCGCCCGGCATTTTGCCGGGCTCTTTGGCAAATCGATGCCCCCATATAGCTACAAGGCTACAGGTTGTCATATCGAGATAAACTTGAGCCTCAGAAGCCCTTATTCATCCAACACTTTTTGCTGTAGTGCGATCAACTCATCAATTCCCGCCTTGCCCAGACCCAGCATTTGCGCGAACTGCTTCTCCGTAAAGGGCACCCCCTCGGCCGTGCCCTGCACTTCAATCATGCCGCCGTCTGCCGCCATTACCAAATTCATGTCGGTATCGGCAGCACTATCCTCGGGGTAATCCAAATCCAATACGGCCTCACCGTCATAGATCCCCACGGAAACCGCAGCCACTAGGTTGAGCAACGGATCTTCGATAAGAATTTTTTCCC
The DNA here is from genome assembly GCF_041447265.1 of Microbulbifer epialgicus. Lineage (NCBI taxonomy): Bacteria > Pseudomonadati > Pseudomonadota > Gammaproteobacteria > Cellvibrionales > Microbulbiferaceae > Microbulbifer > Microbulbifer epialgicus. Next base: position 58,330 of record NZ_JBGMEK010000008.1, on the reverse strand, counting down.
GCTGCATATGGCGCAATGCATCTACCAGAGCAACACAGGCTCCGGTAATTGCTGCAGTACGCGTGCCACCATCGGCCTGGATCACATCGCAATCCAAGGTGATTTGGTTTTCCCCGAGTTTTTCCAAATCCACCGCCGCACGCAGGGAGCGGCCAATCAAGCGTTGGATCTCCACGGTGCGACCGCTCTGCTTACCCTTGGCCGCCTCTCGAGGCATACGTGAATCGGTAGAACGCGGCAACATACCGTACTCTGCGGTAATCCAACCACTGCCTTGACCACGCAAAAACCGCGGCACTTCACTCGACACGGAGGCATTGCACAAAACTTTTGTGTCGCCAAATTCTACTAAAACAGAACCTTCGGCATGGCGGGTGTAGTTGCGGATAATTTTGATCGGACGCAGTTGCGCCGGTGCGCGGCCACTGGGACGCTGCATAGCTCACCTCAGAAAATTGAATGAAAGCCCAGCATTATATACCCCAGCATGCATATCCGAACGCTGTGCTATGATGCCGGGCCGATAAATACGCCTGCAGGGGATCAGCAATGGCCAATAAACGGGAACAAAACAAAGTGCGGAGCATGACTGCCTTCGGCCGTGCCGAAAGTACTTACGCCACAGGAACCGCCATCTGGGAGTTGCGCTCAGTCAACCATCGCTACCTGGAACCGCATTACCGCCTCCCCGAGATTGCGCGCCCTCTGGAAGCTCAATTACGCGACGTACTGCGTAAGACACTATCTCGTGGAAAAATCGAACTTACCCTGACTATCAAGCCCAACAGCATAGAAAATACCGGACTCGAAATTAATCAGCCACTGGTACAAGCTTTAATTCACGCCGCCAAACAAGTCGCTGCAGGCGAAGAGACTCAGCCACTAAACCCCCTACAGATTTTGCAATGGCCCGGTGTAATCAGCGAACCGGAGGCGAATACCGAGCAACAGTCTACTACTATCCTCCAAGCATTCAGCGAAGCACTGCAACAACTGTGCGCGAATCGCGAGCGTGAGGGCGCCGAACTGGCCAAATTTATCGAGGTCCGCTTAAAGGGTATTGAGAAGCAAGTTGCCCTGGTGCGTGAATTACTTCCAGAGATACTGGAAGCACAGCGGGAAAAACTGCGTAGCCGATTGGAAGAACTCTCTGTGGATCTGGATAAGGAGCGTTTGGAGCAGGAAATTGTGCTACTCGCTCAAAAAGCCGATGTGGACGAAGAGCTGGATCGTCTCAGTGCACACACCGCAGAAACCCGTCGAGTACTCGCCGGTGGCGGGGCCATAGGCCGACGTCTGGACTTTCTAATGCAGGAGTTTAATCGCGAGGCTAACACCCTCTCATCGAAGTCCATTGTGACGGATACAACCCAAGCAGCGGTTGAACTGAAAGTATTGATCGAGCAGATGCGTGAACAGATACAAAATATTGAGTAATACAGGAAAAAATTAATATCAATAATTCCTGAAAATTAATCAATCAAAAATCACGCTCTAGGAATTTGATCAACTCTCACCACAACTTCAACCGAAAAAAATTCGGTATTCAGGAGGATAAATAAAAATCAGAAGTAAAAATACGGTGTGAACCAATTATCATTTTTTACAGATTAATTTTATATCAAAAGCTGCAAAAATATTTTAAAAAGAAAAAACGTAATTTCCTGTCTAGCAGGAAAATTAGAATAAATATTTTCGCAAACTCTTCCTGTGAACGACGATACACCCCACAAGCAAAAAAATCTCAATACCTGACTTTGTTCTCAAAATTTATAAGTTTTTACATGAAGCCGCTTAAAATTCTGGTGTTCCGTTGAGGACAATGATTTCAATATCGTTATATTCCATGCCCGATCAAAATACTGGTACTAATTTTAGCCAAGTTGACTAATTGATCTCGAAGTTGACAGTTATTCGGCTTGTCCGCTTGGCGGATTTATTTTTCCAGTAAAGGGCAACTCAGGAGTAGCTGGCCTACCAGAACATTGACTGGTAACAGGACAAATCTAACCTCGGAGATATAACAATAATGAAATCAACCTTGAAAAGCCTTCTGCAGAAGACAACTTTGGCGAGCACGGTTTCGCTACTGTGCGCAACGCCTTTTGCTGCCCATGCACAAGAGGCCGACAATACACTGCTGACCGATCGCATCATTATAAAATACAAAGAGAGTGCCAAAGTTGGCCGGGCTGCCATCATGGCCAGAGAAACGGTGGAAAAGGTTTCCCACCGCGCCGGCCACAAGATGCGCCACCTGCGCCGTATGGCAACCGGTGCGCAAGTAATGCGCCTGGAGGGGCGAAAAAATAAAGCTGAGCTGAATGCTATTGTCAGCCGCCTGAAACAGGATCCGGATGTCGAGTATGCAGAGCCAGACCTGATCATGCGCGCAATGGCTACACCCAACGATCCCAGCTACCTTAACCAATGGCACTACTTCGAATCTACTGGTGGCCTGAATTTGCCCAATGCCTGGGATGTCACCCAAGGTGAAGGCGCTGTCGTCGCCGTCCTCGATACCGGCTACCGTCCTCACCCAGATCTGATCGGTAATATATTGCCGGGCTACGACATGATTTCTGACACTTTCATCTCAGTCGATGGAGACGGCCGTGACAGTGACGCCACCGATCCCGGCGATTGGTATGAAAACAATGCATGTCAGATTCCAGACCCAAGATATTGGGAGGCCGACAGCAGCTGGCATGGCACCCATGTTGCCGGCACCATCGCAGCAGTCGGCAATAACAATATGGGTGTGACCGGCGTCGCTTATAAAGCAAAAGTGGTTCCGGTTCGGGTCCTCGGCCGCTGTGGCGGTTACACTTCCGATATTACTGACGGTATTGTTTGGGCCGCCGGCGGCAATGTTAGTGGTGTGCCAACTAATGCCAACCCAGCCCAGGTTTTGAACATGAGCCTCGGCTCCCCAAGCGCAGCGTCCTGTTCCATTAGTTACCAGAATGCCATTAGTACTGCGCGCAATCTTGGCGCAACCGTGGTGGTTGCCGCCGGTAACGCCGGCGCTGTAGCCAACCACCCACCGGGCAACTGCCCCGGCGTTATCAACGTAGCCGCAACCAATCGCTCCGGCGGCCTCTCAAGCTACTCCAACTACGGCAGTGCCATCACTGTTTCGGCACCCGGAGGGCAACAGAGCTTTTTAAACGACCCCAACGGTATACTCTCCACCCACAACAATGGAAGCAGAAACCCCGGCAGCGATAGCTACTTTTACAACCAGGGTACCAGCATGGCAGCCCCGCATGTTGCCGGCGCAGCCGCTTTACTCTACTCAGTGGACCCGAATCTGACTCCGGATGAGGTGGAGTCTATCCTCACCAGCACCGCCCGTAGCGCTTGTAATGGATGTGGCGCCGGCATCGTCGATGCGGCCGCTGCGGTTGCCGTAGCTGACGGTGGTGACAATGGCGGCGGCGGTGGTGATGGCAACGGAAATGGCGATGGGGTGAGCTGGACAGAAACCAACCTCTCCGGCAGCTGGCGCAGTCGGCAGGACTTCACTATCGAAGTGGCGGCTGGCACCTCTTCCCTGAATGTGCAAATGTACGGCGGCGAGGGTGATGCTGACCTGTACGTAGGCCACAGCAATGCCTCGCAATGGGAATGCATCTCCAGAGAATCGAGCAATAACGAAAGCTGCACCATCAGTAACCCACAGACCGGCACTTGGGATATCACTGTATACGGCTACAGATCCTATACTGGTGCAACTCTGGAAGCGGAAACCGTGCCCTAATCGGCAAATTGAACTTACCGCCATCGGAAAAGGCCGGCATATGCCATAATGCCGGCCTTTTTTCACCACCTAATTTATGCGCGCACCAAAGAGGCGAACTGAGCATCCACTGGTGTACCGGCAAAATGATTGATGTAATTACTCATCACCTTCTGTGCAAGGCCCACAATAATTTCCAGTAAGTTCTGCCGGTTAAAGCCAGCCCCATAAAAACGCTCCAATACCTCATCAGATACCACTCCGCGCTCACGCACAATTGCCAAAGTAGTGTCCCTCAACACCTCGAGTTTCTCGGTAGGAAGGGGTGTTTTATCACGCACTGCCTCGTTAATTGCATCATCCACTTTCATAAGCTTGGCAATCGCACTATGTGCCGGCACACAATAATGGCAGCTGTGTTCCACATTGATGGTCTGCCACACCACTGTCATCTCATCTGCATTAAATGAGGTATCTAAGAAATGTTGGTGCAAATTCTGGTACGCGGCCAGGGCTTGAGGTGACTCCGCCATAACCCCATGCAAGTTGGGGATAGACCCAAAGGCCTTGATGGAATTCTGTAGTAGGGGTTTGCTGCCCTCTGGAGCACTGTCGAGATCGTGAACCTGAAACTCTTTCATTGCAGAACCTGCCTTTTCTCTCGGATTAAATTTTGAGCAACCGCTCAATTGGAGGCAGCATGGCCAATACCGCGAAATTTGATCGTCAGAAAGTTATGGATAAGGTCACGCGCCTTTTCTGGCAGAAGGGATTCCACTCTACCTCAACCCGAGACCTGCAGCAGGCCACCAACTTGCGTCCCGGCAGTATCTATGCAGCTTTTGGTAGCAAATCCGGGCTTTTTGAAGAAGTTCTCGATTTTTACGCGCAAAATCGTAATGAGTTGCTCGAGCGTTGTATGGCCGGTGAAGAGGTTAGGCTGGGTGGCCTGCGTGCCTTTTTCCACCTAATTCTGCTCGAAGAGGATCCGGACGCCCCAAATGAATTATGCCTGCTAGCCAAGGCGATTTCCGAGCTGGATGAGAGTGAGGAGGCATTATTGAAGAAAACCCGAGCCCTGCTGGCCGCACACGGAGCAAGATTTCGCCACTATATCGAAGAGGCGACAGCCACCGGCGAGCTGCCCGAAAGCACTGACTCAATTTTGCTTGCCCAACAGCTACAAGTCCAACTCATTGGCTTGCGCACTTTTCTTCGCGCCACAGATAACCGTTCAGCCGTTGAGCAGATGATCGAACAGCTCTTTAATCCAGTAGTTAAATCTGTCGCCTCAGGGAAAATCCACTGACGATATGAACTAGCCTTTAAGGTCTCCACGGGAGAACACTGACGGATTTCGGAATTCAGCCCCTGTGAATATTTGCCACACCCAACCCATGTGGCAAAGTCAGGCTATACGGTATGAGCAATAACTATAAGAGGTCGCCGTGAATCTGATTACCTATGCCATCCCTTTTTTCCTGATCTCCATTCTTGCGGAGCTCGCCCTAGACCGCTGGAAAGGTTGGGGGGTTTACCGCCTCAACGATACCTTGGGCAATCTCAGTACGGGTATCCTCAGCCGTATTTTGGGACTGACCTATAAAAGCCTTTTCCTCGTTATCTATATCCCGCTGTATCAACTACTGCAGCCTTATTACCAGGCAATGGGCTTTGACTGGTCCATGAGCAACGGCTGGCACTTGCTGATCGCCGTAATAGCCTACGACTTCTGCTACTACTGGAAGCACCGAATTTGCCACGAAATCAATGTGTTCTGGGCCGAGCACTTGGTGCACCATCAGAGCGAAGACTACAATCTGAGCACCGCTCTGCGCCAGTCCAGCGGCGGCCTGCAATTGGACTGGATTTTCTACCTGCCACTGCTGTTTATCGGCTTGCCGGCGGAATTGGTAATCGTTGCCGGTGCGATTGATCTGATTTACCAATTCTGGGTACACACCCAAAAGATCCCCAAGGCCCGCTGGATGGAATGGCTGTTTATCACCCCCTCCAATCACCGGGTGCACCATGCGCAGAATAAGGTTTATGTAGATAAAAACTATGGGGGCATATTAATTCTTTGGGACCGGCTATTCGGCACCTACCAGGAAGAGCTTGAGCATGAACCCTGTATCTACGGTGTGCGCAAGGCTTTAAATACATTCGACCCCCTGGCGGCCAACCTGCAGCATCTGAAGCGTATGGCTCAGGACGCTTGGTACACCAGGAATTGGTGGGATAAGTTCACCTTATGGTTCCGCCCTACGGGTTATAGGCCCGCCGATGCCGAAGCGGCCATGCCTGTTCACTCTACCGATCTCACACATTTCCAGCGCTTCGACCCACACATTCGCCAGGCCCGTCGCATATATGCGCTGCTCCAGCACTTATGTTATTCGGCTGCCACCTTGGTCCTGCTCTGGTATTACGAGTCATTGGATTTTCCCCAGCTGCTCTCAGTAGTGGTGCTACTGGTTTTCAGCCTGGTTATCAACGGGCGCATCCTTGATGGACACCGTCTGGTGAAATACTTGGAGCCCCTACGTATAGCGCTTTTAATTGGACTACTGCCACTGCTAAATGCGCAATTTGTCCCACTTTTTGTCGCCTATATCGCCATCAGCGCGCTGATGTGGTGGTGGTTGGCAATCACTGACAAAGAGGATAAAGTCGCTGTCGTTAGCGATTAGCAACAAGGGGCAAACCTCAGTCGCATGATGTTGGTGATGATTGAGCAAACCTCTGCTGGGCGATCCCGGCCGGGCTCAGGAGTGTAGTTTATACGCACTCCTGAAACTCCCAACACATACCCCCAACTCCGGCCGGGGTTTAGCCTCCCGCTGCCTCCCGTTTGAAGCCGCGCGAAAGTAGCCGCTTCGGTTATAATGCACGCTTTGCCCTCGAACAGGATCAGTTGTGCCTACAGGAACTCTCTATACCGTGTCCGCACCTTCAGGTGCGGGGAAGACCAGCCTGGTAAAAGCTCTGGTGGACAGCGACAATCAGGTCACCGTCTCTATTTCCCACACCACCCGGGCTATGCGTCCCGGTGAGGTCAACGGTGTCGACTACCACTTTGTAGAGCGCGTAGAGTTTCTGGCAATGCTCGAGCAGAACGCCTTTCTCGAGCACGCCCAAGTGTATGGTGACAACTATTACGGCACCTCCAAAGGCAGCATTGAAGAGATTCTCGCCAGTGGTCGCGACGTGATCCTGGAAATTGACTGGCAAGGGGCCGCCCAGGTACGCCGCTTGCTCCCGGATACGGTAGGTATCTTTATCCTGCCACCCTCCCAGGAAACGTTGTGTCAGCGGCTCACCGGGCGAGGCCAGGATGATCAAGCCGAAATAGACCGGCGTATGGACCAGGCCATCGACGAGATGACCCACTATGTCGAAGCGGATTACCTGGTAATCAACGATCATTTCGATCAGGCCCTGGTGGAACTGCGCTCTATCATTACTGCGCAGCGTCAACGTCTTGAACAGCAACAGCTACGCCACGGTGAATTGTTGAAGGCATTGCTGCGCCATTGAGCTGATTGATCGAATTGCGTACACTCCGCGGTCCGGTAAAATAACCGGTCCTCCCGAACAGAATTCGCCCCTCCGGGCACAGTGAATGGAACCGAAAGTTTATGGCACGTATTACAGTTGAAGATTGTCTCGAGCACGTCGACAACCGCTTCGAACTCGTTATCGTGGGCAGCAAGCGCGCCCGCCAGATCGCCACCGGCGGACAGGACCCCATGGTTCCAGAAGAGAATGACAAACCCACGGTGATCGCCTTGCGCGAAATCGAAGAAGGCCTGGTAGATGCCAGTATCCTAGACCAGCCAGATCGCGAAGAGGCCCCAGCACCAATGGTGGCACCGGCCTACTTATCCGACCAGGAAATCTGATCCCAGTCTGTTCGAACTGAAAGTTTTATGAGTTATATGAGAGGCGCGCGCGGCATTGCACACCATCGATAGTCTGGCCCACCGCCTCTCCTCATACCTGCCCCCCGACCAGATCCAGATAGTCCGTCGCGCCTACTTCTACGCGGAACAAGCGCACGACGGTCAGCAGCGCCGTTCCGGTGAGCCCTACGTCACCCACCCGCTCGCGGTAGCCACTATCTTGGCTGGCATGCATATGGATCACGAAAGCCTGGCCGCGGCCATGCTGCATGACGTGATCGAAGATACCGGAATTCCCAGGGCGGCCTTAGCCGAGCAGTTTGGCGGCGAGGTGGCCGATATCGTCGACGGTGTCTCCAAACTAACTCAGTTTGAAACCGACAGTGCGGCGGAAAAGCAGGCAGAAAACTTCCAGAAGATGGCCCTGGCCATGGCGCGTGATATCCGCGTAATTCTGGTCAAATTGGCCGACCGCCTACACAACATGCGCACCCTTGGCGCCCTCAAACCACAGAAGCGCGCGCGTATTGCCCGCGAGACCCTGGAAATCTATGCCCCCATTGCCCACCGCCTGGGCATGAATGACGTGCGCATTGAATTCGAGGACCGCGCCTTTTTCGCCATCTACCCACTCCGTGCTAGTCGGCTACGCGCCGCACTAGTTGCCGCACGCGGCAACCGCAAGGAGCTACTGGAACAAATCCAGAATGCCATTGAGCTACGCTTGCAACGCGAAGGCATCAGTTCCCTGGTTATTGGCCGCGAGAAACATCTGTTTAGCATCTACCAGAAGATGCGTGCGAAGAAAAAGTCCTTCAAGGAGATCATGGATGTCTATGCCTTCCGCATAATCGTGGACAGTGTGGATACCTGTTACCGGGTGCTGGGTGTTATGCACAGCCTGTACAAACCGGTCATCTCCGAATTCAAGGACTATGTCGCCATCCCCAAATCCAACGGTTACCAGTCACTGCATACTGTATTGCTGGGCATGCACGGGGTGCCAATCGAGGTCCAGATCCGCACCAAGGAAATGGATGAGATGGCCAACAGCGGCATCGCCGCCCACTGGTTATACAAGGCCTCTGGCGATGAAGTCATCAATACCGGAGGCACCAGCCAAGTGCGCGCACGCCGCTGGGTACAGGGCCTACTGGAAATGCAGCAACGCGCAGGCGACTCGCTGGAGTTTATCGAGAACGTCAAAATCGACCTCTTTCCCGACGAGGTTTACGTGTTCACCCCCAAGGGACAGATTGTCGATCTGCCCGCCGGTGCAACGGCGGTGGATTTCGCCTACTCGGTACATACCGATATCGGCAATTCCTGTGTGGCGGTGCGTATAAACCAACGTCTGGCGCCCCTGTCGCAGCCACTGGAAAGTGGCCAGAAAATAGAAATCCTCACTCGCAAGAGCGCACAACCAAACCCCAACTGGCTCAATTTCGTCGTCACCGCAAAGGCGCGCAGTGCGATTCGCCACTTCCTCAAGCACCAACGCCACCACGATTCCATCGCCCTGGGCCGGCGCCTATTGGAAAAAGCCCTGGGCAAGTTCAACACACGCCTGGAAGAGCTGTCTCCGCAACAACTGAAGCGCGGCCTGCAAGAAGCCAAGTGCACAACCCTGGATAAATTGCTAGAAGAGATCGGACTCGGCAATAAAGTCGCTTTCTCCGCCGCCAAGCTATTGGCACCGTCACACAGCGTGGAGGCGGAAGCCAGCAATATTTCCTCACCACTGACCATCGACGCCCAGGAAGGCATGATGATTAGCTTCGCGCGCTGCTGCCGGCCAATTCCCGGGGATACCATCATCGGCCATATCAGCTCTGGCAAAGGGGTGGTGGTCCATAGGGATACCTGCCGCAATACCAATGAGTTTCGTGAGCATCCAGAAAACCTGATGCTGGTGAACTGGTCTCCAGATGTAATAGGGGAATTTCTCGGCGATGTACGTGTGGAAGTGGAATCCGAGCGCGGCATTATTGCACGCTTGGCCACACGTATTACCGAAGAGGGGGCCAGTATCGAACAGATCAATGTGGACGAGAAAGATGCACATAATAGCGTCATTTCCCTGACCCTGGAGGTGAGTGGACGGGTACATCTGGCGCGCGTAATGAAACGGCTGCGTAACCTGCCATCGGTAATCCGTATCTCGCGCCCCTAAGGTATTCAGCAGCTTATTATTCGCCACCACCTGGCAATGCGATTGTGACCTCCAGTACCGCTGACATTCTTCATCAAAGCGCGCTATATTTATCGGCTTTCCGGTTCAGCAAAAGTAATAAGTAATGGAGTGCCCCACATGCCCAACCGCGCAATTATCAAAACAGACACGGCCCCGGCCGCAGCCGGTACCTATTCACAGGCGGTGAAGGTTAACAATACGGTTTACCTATCCGGGCAGATAGGACTGGACCCAGAAAACCAGCAGATGGTTTCCGGCAGTTTCGCCGATGAAGCACGCCAAGTATTTCGCAACCTTGGTGCCGTGTGCGAAGCGGCAGATGGCTCACTCAGCCATATTGTTAAGCTGAACCTGTACATTACCGACAGCAACAATTTTGCCGCTGTTAACGAGGTAATGATGGAATTCTTCCAGGAACCCTACCCGGCGCGAGCCACGGTGGTTGTCAAAGAGCTACCTCTGGGAGCCCAGTTTGAAGCTGAGGGCGTGATGGTGCCCTAATCTTCATAGCAGTAAACTTGAGCCGGGCAATCGGCCCGGCTCAAGTTTACTATTAGCCCTCCGCTTCTAGCAGAGCGCTGTAGCCCACTTTGTAATCCGGGAATTTCAACTCGTAGCCGCTGGCGAGCATACGCCGGTTACTGACCTTTTTCGAGCGACGCTCACTGGTCTGCACTATCTCGCGCAAATGGGCACTAGTGTAGCCCATCGCCTTCACCAACCACTGCTGCAGCTCATACATGGGCACGGGTTTACTATCGGCGCCAATATATAAGGGTTCTGGAGCCCAACCCTGCTTTTGCCTTTCAACAAGGTGTAACAAAAAACCAATGCAGTCGTCGATATGGATACGGTTGCTGTACTGTGGTGGCTGTGGGGGTGCACAGCGCCCGGCGCGTACCTGGGACAGCAAACGGTCGCGGCCTGGTCCATAGATACCGGCAAAGCGGACTATACAAGTAGCGGGTATGGCCGAACGAATAATATCCTCCGCCGCCAGTAATGCTTCCCCCTGAAAGCCACTTAGGGCCGGCGGTGTCAGCTCATCAATAAAGTCGTCCCCACTCTGGCCATAAACTCGAGTAGAAGAAACCCAAAGTACCAGGCGCGGTGGTTTGGGCAGGTGCGGAATCGCCTCACTGAGAGACTTGGCAGTTTCTACATAGGCGCGCTGGTAGCCACTAGGACTATGTTCATCCGGGGTGAATGTTGCGAGGACAATATCGGCACCATCTGCCAATAGACGCTCTATGTCCCCCGCCTTGGTAGCATCCCCCCTGCGCCAGTTAACGACATCCGCACGGCGCTTGCTCGCCAAGGCTACCAGCGGATTGCGTCGCATTCCGTATACACTGTACTTTTTGCGGTCGATATTTAGCGCAAGACGCGCTCCGAGGTCACCACACCCAAGGATCCAAAGCTTTTCTTGTTGTGTCATATAGTTCTCAGCGAAACAGCGCCTGAAGCCACGCCGTTCGCCATATTCCCTTGCTTTTGTGCTGTTGACTCCTGTTGGAGAAACCCTTGGGCCAGAACCCTTGTGGTCACTCCATCTTCAGGCCACTCCAAATTAACCCGCAATCGTTTGCGGCGCCACCATCCATGGATTACAACGCGGAATACCCTGTACCCCGCAACTTAATCTGCCGCTCTGATTTTGAACTAACTTCCGCGCCGTTTGAGTAAACGGTAAACAGCAAGAAAGATTATCGCACCAATGGTTGCTGTTATTATGTCTCCAAATCTGAAGCCGGTCACTGGTCCGCCGAAGCCGATTAAGGCGCCCAGCCAACCTCCGATAAAGGCACCGATAATGCCGATTACCATGGTTACGATCCAGCCACCAGGATCTTTCCCCGGCATAATCCACTTCGCCAAAGCGCCGGCAATCAACCCAAGAATGATCCAGGAAAGAACGCCCATGACATTTCTCCGTTCAGTGTGCCCCCATAAGATATAGCAAAATTTTGCGCCTCAATCCCCTATCGGCTCCTAGAATTGGTAAATTTTTCCAACTTTCAGAAACCATTGGCCGGGTGAGAGATGGTATTGGCCAGCAGCTATTATTTATGAATAATAGCTATCACCTGAGACCATTTGATTGCCTTTACCATGACTCTCAATGAATTGCGCTACATAGTCACTCTCGCCCAGGAACAGCACTTCGGCCGCGCTGCCGAGCGCTGTTACGTGAGTCAGCCAACCCTGTCCATCGCCGTTAAGAAGCTGGAGAAGGAACTCGGTGTGGCGCTGTTTGAGCGCTCCAAGACCCGGGTAAAGGCAACCCCATTGGGAGAGCGCATTGTCGCCCAGGCCCAACTGGTGCTGGAACAATCGGCAGCAATTAAGGACATCGCCAGCGCAGGCAAAGACCAGCTGGCAAGCCCACTCTCCGTGGGTGCGATCTTTACCATTGGCCCCTATCTATTCCCGCATTTTATTCCTCAGCTGCAACACCTGGCACCGGATATGCCCCTATACGTAGAGGAGGGCTATACCGCCACACTGCGCCAGCGGCTGCGTAAAGGGGAGTTGGACGCAATTATTATCGCTCTGCCATTTACTGAGCCGGATGTGGTCACGCAGCCCCTCTATGACGAGCCCTTTGTGGTGCTGATGCCTGCGGGGCACCCACTGGCAAAGTTTGAGAGTATCGACCCAGACCAACTCACCGAAGACAACGTCCTGCTGCTGGGAGAGGGCCACTGCTTTCGCGATCAAGTTCTCGAGGCCTGCCCACACTTGCAGCTAACTATGGAGAAAGAAGTCGGCTCAGGAGGCATCCGCACTGCGGCTGACGGCAGCTCGCTAGAGACTCTGCGCCACATGGTTGCCTCTGGGCTCGGCATCACCGTGTTGCCGTTGTCTGCCGCCACAGCTTCACAATATGCGACTGGACTATTGGAAACCCGCCCCTTCGCAGCTCCTGGACCACGCCGCACAGTAGCCCTGGCCTGGCGCGCCAGCTTCCCGCGTCACCGCGCTATCGATATCCTGCGTGAGGCTATCAGCCAGTGTCATCTGATCGAGCCCTAGCCAGCCTCGCAGAGCAGCCTGTCACTGTCCTCAAGGGGGTGGGGGACAAATTTGCCCAGGTGCTGGCGAAGCTACATATCCACTCGCTGCAGGATCTTCTGTTCCACCTGCCACTGCGCTACCAGGACCGCACTCGTGTAGTACCGGTTGCCGGGCTAACCATAGGCATGGATGCAGTTATCGAAGGCGAGGTGACCGCCGCAGATATTGTCTTCGGTCGCCGGCGCAGCCTGGTTGTGAAGCTACAGGACATGAGTGGCAGTATCACCCTGCGTTTTTTCCACTTTTCTGCAGCGCAAAAAAACCGCTTTGCCCGCGGCGTACGCCTGCGCTGCTTCGGCGAGGCTCGCCGCGGCGCCGCCGGACTGGAACTCTACCATCCAGAAACTGAGGTAGTAGGAAGCGAGAACAGTACCACTGAAGACACCCTCACCCCGGTATATCCTTTGACCGAGGGTGTGAGCCAAGGGCGCATGCGCGGGCTGATGCAGCAAGCCGTGACATTCTTACGAGGTGGAGCCGTCACCGAGTTAATCCCCACAGAATTATTACCCAAGGCATTGCGTTACCCCCTCAGGGATGCCCTGATTTACCTGCACTCACCGCCAGCCGGGACTCATCTGGAACAGCTCGGCGCTGGTGTACACCCAGCACAGCAACGCTTGGCGCTGGAAGAGTTACTCGCCCACCATTTAAGCTTGCTGGAGCTGCGACGCAATAGCGCCAGGGTTGCAGCGCCGCCACTACCGGTGAACAAATCCCTGGAGAGGGATTTCCTCTCGCGCCTGCCATTCTCACTCACCGGCGCGCAGCAGCGTGTATGCGAGGAAATCACCGAGGATCTCGCCCAGGAAACCCCTATGATGCGCCTGCTGCAGGGAGATGTCGGTGCCGGCAAAACCCTGGTAGCGGCCATGGCTGCACTTAAGGGCATAGGCGCCGGAGCCCAGGTGGCTGTGATGGCGCCCACCGAAATTCTCGCTGAGCAGCACAGGATTAATTTCTGTAACTGGCTCGAACCTCTCGGAGTGCAAGTTGCCCAGCTGACCGGCAACTTGAGAGCCGCTGAGCGTCGCGAGCAGTTGGCTAAAGTAGCCAGTGGTGAGGCGCAACTGGTGGTGGGGACCCATGCGCTTTTCCAGGAAGAAGTGGTTTTCCACAACTTAGTGCTGGTAATTATCGATGAACAGCACCGCTTCGGTGTACGCCAGCGCCTGGAGCTTCGTGAGAAGGGCGCTGCCAGCGGTGCCACCGGCCGGCTGCAGCCTCATCAGTTGATCATGACCGCAACCCCAATCCCTCGCACCCTGGCCATGTCCGCCTTTGCCGACCTGGACTGTTCCATCATTGATGAGTTACCGCCGGGGAGGCAGCCCATTAGTACCGTGGCAATTTCCAATGATCGCCGAGACCAAGTGATGGAGCGAGTGCACAGCGCCATTGCCGCGGGCCGTCAGGCCTACTGGGTCTGCACTCTGATCGAGGAATCCGAGAGCCTGCAGGCTCAGGCAGCGGAATCCACGGCAGAAGAGCTGGCAGAGATGCTGGATGGCGTGCGCGTGGCGCTGGTACACGGGCGCCTCAAGCCGGAACAGAAAGATCAGGTGATGAGCGCTTTTAAGGCAGGGGAAGTGGACCTGTTAGTAGCCACCACAGTAATCGAGGTGGGGGTGGATGTGCCCAACGCCAGCTTGATGATTATCGAAAACCCTGAGCGGCTCGGCTTGGCGCAGCTGCACCAGCTGCGCGGTCGAGTGGGGCGCGGCTCTATCGCCAGCCACTGTGTTTTACTCTACGGCACACCTTTATCGCAAAATGGGCGCGCACGTTTGCAGGCCCTACGCCAGCACAGTGACGGTTTTGCTATCGCGGAGGAAGACCTGCGCCTGCGTGGCCCGGGTGAAATACTCGGCACCCGCCAGACCGGTGAGATCCAACACCGCATCGCCGACCTTCAGAGAGATGCTGATTTATTGCCACAAGTACAGAGGATTGCCGCATCTCCGGTGCTGGACCAAGAGATGCGGCGCCAGCTGATTAAGCGCTGGCTACAGAACAAGCCCCGTTTTGCCGAAGCCTAATGGAAAGCGCCTCAATGGGCGCCTATGGTGTTTTGTGAATCATTGATACTCACACTGTCATAGTTCGAGTCGTAGTAAGTCTCCTCGTCCAACGCGCCCTCACTCTTCGCCACCACGCTGCTCACCACCGCGTCGCCAGTGATATTCACAGCCGTGCGCACCATATCCAGCAGGCGATCGACGCCAATTACTATGGCGATCCCCTCCAGCGGCAAACCCACCTGTTGCAGTACCATACCCAGCATAATCAGGCCCACACCGGGTACTCCAGCAGTCCCGATAGAGGCCAGGGTCGCAGTAATAATCACGGTCAGGTAACCGGTAAGGCCAATCTCCACACCAAAGAACTGGGCAATAAAGACCGTGGCAACCCCCTGCATGATTGCGGTGCCATCCATATTGATTGTCGCACCGAGAGGCACGGTAAAGGCGGCAACCTTGTTATCTACCCCTAAGCGCTTCTCTACCGTCGACAAGGTTACCGGAATGGTGGCCGCAGAAGAGGCAGTGCTAAAGGCAAATACCATGGTGGAACGCATTTTCTTGAGCAGCTCCAGCGGGTTGAGACCGCTCAGCAGCTTCAACAAAATCGAATAAACTCCCAGAGCGTGCAAGAGCAGGGCACCTAACACCACCAGGAAATACTTCCCAAGCTGAAGCAAACCGCCAAAACCCAGGTCCGCAAAGGTTTTCGCCAATAGCGCAAAAACTCCGTAGGGTGCAAAAACCATCAGTACCCCAACCATGCGCAGTACAACCGTGTTGAGGTCGTTAAAGAAGGCCGCGATTCGCTGGCCTGGTTCTCCGCAACGGGAGATGGCATACCCCATCAACAGGGCAAATACGATAATCTGCAGCATATTGCCTTCGGCCATCGCTGCCACTGGATTTGTGGGGAAAATATTTACCAGCACATCGGACAGCGGCGGAGACTCTTTTGGCTGGAAAGTAGAGCTTGCCGCAGCTGCAGCCTCGTTCACACCGATACCGGGCTGGAATACCAGTGCCAGACACAGAGCCAGAGTGATAGCCACCGCTGTGGTCAGCATATAGAGCAGAACCGTTTTGCCCGCCAACGGCCCGATACGGCTTCCCTCTGAGAGTGCACAGGCGCCACTGATCAAGGAAACCAGCACCAGCGGTACCACCATCAGCTTCAGCGAGGCGATAAAGATACGACCGATAATGTCAAACAGGCCCTCGGTCAGATAGAGATTGATGGCATTGGTCACACCCGCACCAAGCAACTGGCTGCTGTTCAGGAAATTGAACAAGACTCCCAGAATAATGCCGGCAATCATCCCCACCAAAATTTTGGTAGTAAGCCCCATAACAAGCTTCTCTCTATAGATTCGTTGTTTTCATTGCAGCGAGCACTATATCCATTGCCGCCCCAGGGAGCAAAAGTGCAACAGGGTGAGGCCAGCCGCCAGCGGGCAAGGTACAATGCCCTCTTTTCCAGACTGCGGAGTTATCGTTGCACCAATCTCCATATGTACCCACCGGCGATTGGCGTGGGCAGCCACTAGAAGCGACACAGCCTCAGCCCCCTGCGCCGCTATTACCCTGGCTGGAATATTCGGGTTCGCTGACTGCCGCCTTAAAACATCTGAGCGATGGGGATTTTCACGTAAAGGTACTCAACCAGGGCTGGCAACTCCCCCGTGCAGAGGAATGCCATGTACTCAAACTGCATGAGCACAGCCGTGCCCTGGTAAGAGAAGTACTGCTGTATGGCCGTGGCCAGCCTTGGGTCTATGCACGCAGTGTACTGCCCTTACGCAGCCTGCAGGGCAAGTCCCGCAATTTGCGCAGTCTGAATGACCAGCCGCTGGGGGAATTGTTGTTCAGCGAACCGGGAATTCGCCGTAGCGACATCCAATTTAATCGCCTGCAACGCAACCCCAGGCTTCAGCCAGAGGTGCTCTGCGGTGAGCATGAAAATGCCTGGGGACGACGCTCAACTTTCTGGCTGCGGGATAAGCCTCTGTTGGTAGCCGAGACTTTCCTCTCGGCCTTCCAACCTGAAGGGCCTCCCACAGCAACTGTAATCAATAACTAGACACCTGGAGAGAGGAGAGAGTCCACCGTGATCAGCCAACAGATTGCTACCCGCTGGCCTTCAGTGATGCCCTATTGGCAGTTGGCGAGAATGGACAAGCCTATCGGCTCACTCCTGCTTTTATGGCCCACCTGGGCAGCACTGTGGCTCGCTGCTGGTGGCTGGCCGGGGTTGCACCTGTTTGCAGTATTCACTTTTGGAGTCATCTTGATGCGTGCTGCCGGCTGCGCGGTAAACGACTTCGCGGATCGCGAAATTGACGGCCGTGTAAAACGTACTGCAGAGAGACCCCTGGCCAGCGGCGCCATCACACCTCGCGCTGCTCTGGGTTTGTTTGCCGGGCTCAGCCTGGTGGCGTTTGCCCTGGTACTGACCACCAACAAACTGACCATTCTGCTATCGTTGCTGGCATTGGGACTGGCCTTTTGCTACCCATTTGCCAAGCGCTATACGCACTTGCCGCAGGTTGTGCTGGGCGCCGCCTTTAGTATGGGAATCCCCATGGCCTTCGCCGCAGTCACCGGAGAAATCCCCCCCCAGGCGTGGCTGCTGTATACCGCAAACCTCCTCTGGACCCTGTGTTACGACACCTTTTACGCCATGGTGGATCGGGATGATGACCTGAAAATCGGGGTCAAATCCACAGCAATTCTGTTTGGGGAGATGGATAAAGCCATGACGGCGACCCTTCAGCTTCTGGTACTGATAGCCCTACTGTTTATCGGTCAGCGCTTTAACCTGGGAGCCATTTATTACCTGTCACTGATCGCAGTAGCCGGGCTCTTTGCCTATCAGCAGTGGTTGATACGCGACCGGTTAAGAGGAGCTTGCTTTCAGGCTTTTCTCAACAATAACTGGGTGGGATTGGCGATATTCGGCGGAATTTCCCTGCACTATCTGTCGAATTAGCCTTTGACTGGGAGACAGCAAGCAACCGTCATATATTTGTCATATAAATCCCGTTTAATCCCCGGCCATAACCGGGAAATCCTGACAACAGAGCGGGCATGGCAGGCAAATGCACAGTAAAACGATCTTGATTGTCGATGACGAGGCCCCAGTACGCGATATGCTGCGGGTCGCGCTGGAAATGGCCAACTATCGCTGCCTCGAAGCGGAGAATGCCCAGGAAGCCCACGCCCTGGTCATTGATGAGAAACCAGACTTGATCCTGCTGGATTGGATGCTGCCGGACGTCTCCGGTGTCGAACTGGCCCGGCGTCTTAAGCGCGACGAACTGACGACTTCCGTACCCATCATCATGCTTACTGCCAAAGGCGAGGAAGATAATAAAATCAAAGGGTTAGAGACGGGCGCCGACGACTATATCACCAAGCCCTTTTCTCCTCGTGAGCTGGTTGCGCGTCTCAAAGCGGTACTGCGTCGCGCCGGTCCTGCCACACCAGAAGACCCCTTGAGCGCCGGCAATCTGGTGCTGGACCCCCTCAGCCACAGGGTCACCATTCAGGGACTGCCTGTGGATATGGGTCCCACGGAATTCCGTCTGCTGACCTTCTTCCTTTCCCACCAAGAGCGCGCCTACACACGCACGCAGTTGCTGGATCATGTCTGGGGGGGCAATGTATACGTGGAGGAACGCACCGTAGACGTGCATATTCGCCGCCTGCGCAAAGCCCTGGCGATGGACGGTCACGACCGCTATATCCAGACGGTGCGCGGCACAGGTTATCGATTTTCTGTGCAAACTGTCGAAAAAGTGTGACAATCCCCTTGGGTCGGCACTGACTCCCACGGAAACCTGTGGTCATTTTTCAAAAACCGCGGGGTTCCACGATGTATTGAGTGCGGGAAGGACACAGTCCTCCGTCAGGTAACACGGCAACGCTATGTTGGATCGCAGTATCGGCGAATTTTCACGATTTGTAGTTATCGCTCTGGGCTGCACCATTCTCGGTTTCACTTCAGGCAACTGGTCACTCGCATTGATTGCAGGCCTGGCCGCTTACCTGATATCCGTGCTTTGGCAGCAACACCGCTTCAACCGCTGGCTGGCCAATGGCCGGCGCGGACCCGCCCCCACCGCATTCGGAGTCTGGGGCGAGATTTACGATGATTTCTATCGTATGCAGCGCCGCCACCGTCGTGAAAAACAAAAGCTGCACGCCATGCTTCGTCGGGTACAGGATAGCACCAGCGCCCTGCGCGAAGGCATAGTGGCCCTGGAAAATGGTGACCACCTGGCTTGGTGGAACCCCGCCGCCGGTGAACTCCTCGGCCTGCAGACCAGTGATGCCGGGCAATCCCTGGTCAATTTTGTGCGTGACCCCGGCTTCGTCAGTTATATGCACAACGAAGACAGCGACTCGCGTGAACCTCTCACCCTACCTGCCCCAGGTAATGAGGCACTGCGCCTACAGCTGGAAGTCACCCGTTATGGTCAGGATGAGGCGCTGGTTATCGTGCGCGATATCACCCGCCTGCATAATCTCGAGCAGATGCGTCGCGACTTCGTCGCCAATGTTTCCCACGAGCTACGCACTCCATTAACAGTGATCGCCGGCTACCTGGAGACCCTGCAAGGCAGTGATATGGCACCACCCGCGTGGCAGCGCCCTTTGGCACAAATGGAGGAGCAGGCCGTCCGTATGACCACACTGGTCAACGACCTGCTACTGCTGGCGCGCTTGGAAACCTCGGAGCGCAGTGGTGGCGATATACCCGTGGACGTTAATGAGCTGATGGAACGGGTAGCACGGGAAGCACGCAGCTTCAGTGGTGGTCGCCACCAAATTGAGGTGCAATGCGAGGGCCACAGTAGTATCCGCGGCGATGCCAGTGAGCTACACAGCGCCTTCGCCAACTTGGTGCTGAACGCAGTGAAGTACAGCCCGGCAGATGGAGAAATCCGACTGCGCTGGTGGCAGGATAGTCGTGGCGGCCATTTCAGCGTCGAAGATCAGGGGATTGGCATTGATCCAATCCATATTCCGCGCCTGACAGAGCGCTTCTACCGGGTCGATCCCGGTCGCTCGAGGGATAGCGGCGGTACCGGCCTGGGGCTGGCTATCGTCAAGCATGTACTACTACGCCACAGTGGTGAAATGAGTGTAAAGAGCATTCCGGCCCAGGGCAGCACTTTCATTTTGCACTTCCCTGCGAGCAAAGTAGATACAAAAATAGAGAATAATTATGGAGAAGTAGCAGGTACCTGACACTTCCCCAAGGTACCAGTTAAGGCTACTCGAACTCCTGCAGCCTCACCTGTTCACCATTTTTCGTATAGCTAATTTCATCTTCCTCGTTCACCGGAGTGCTCTCCCGACGCAGGATCAGATGGTGCAGCTGCAAGTCCCCATCGCGTAACAGCAGGTGCTCATTGCCATCGTCATCTGTAGGCAGAGGTTTGGCACCTAACAGAGCATCGCGCAGAGCGCGCAGGCGGGGCACATCCTTATAGCGATTCAAGTCATTGGAAAGCCGCGCTTTCATGCGCTCACTCTCGTGCAGGGCGGCGGCAGTTTCGCGGTATTTGGCAAAAAAGAAAACCGCACCAATGGCAAAGGCCACAATTATCGTCACTTCAAACCACGCAGGCATCATTTCTCCTTATTATCATTTTTGCGCCAGACCACCAGCTGATTGTTGGCCGGCAGGAAATTTAATTCTTCGCGAAACATGCCACTATTTTCGGCAAGCTGGTCCAGCCACTCCAGGTCGCGGATACCACTGGCTGGGTTGCGCTCCTTCAGCCACTGGTCAAATTCGGCATTGCTCGGTCCGATAAAAGTCCCATCAATTTTCATGGGGCCGTAGACAATTAGCTGGCCACCAGGCTGCAAGACGGAGGGGAGTTTGCGGAAAAAACGCTCCACCGATTCTCTCGACATGATGTGCAGGGTATTGGCAGTAAAGACCGCATCTGCACTGAGCTCTGGCCAGTCATTATCGACATCCAGGGTAAGGGGCTTTCGCAGGTTTTCTGCGGGCTGCTTCTCCAGCCAGGCACAAACGCCCGGTAACATCTCCGCGCGCTCAGAAGTCTGCCAGGTTAACTGAGGCAATTGTGGGGCAAAATAGACCGCGTGCTGCCCGGTACCGCTCCCAACTTCCAGCACTTGCCGGCTATTAGCCAGCAGTCTGCGCAGTTGCTCCAGGATTGGACCTCGGTTGCGCGCGCAAGAGGGCGCATCCGGCAGGCTAGGTTCGCTCATTGCGCCTCATCCCGAGTAAATACCCAATCGCGCTCACCAGACATTTGCGGGCTATAGCTGTAGCCCGCCACATCAAAACCTTTGAGGTCTTCCGCCTTTTTTACCCGCTGATCAATGGCCCAGCGACTCATCATACCCCGTGCCTTCTTAGCGAAAAAACTGATCATTTTATATTCGCCGTTCTTTAAGTCCTTAAAGTGTGGGGTTACGACCTTGGCATCGAGCATCTTGGGCTTAACCGACTTGAAGTACTCGTTGGAGGCGAGGTTAACCAACTCACGGCTCTTGACGCTGTGTAGCTGCTTATTGAGGGCCTCGGTAATCTGCTCTCCCCAAAATTCATACAGGTTCTTGCCGCGGGAATTCTCAAACTTGGTGCCCATTTCCAGGCGGTAGGGCTGCATCAAGTCCAGCGGGCGCAGGATACCGTAGAGCCCCGACAACATACGCAGATGTTTTTGTGCATAGCCGAAATCGCGCTTGCCCATAGATCCTGCATCTAGCCCGGTATACACATCGCCTTTAAAAGCGAGCAGTGCCGCTCGTGCATTCTTAGCCGTAAAAGGCCGCTTCCATGACTGGAATCGATCGTAATTCAGGACTCCCAGCTTGTCAGAAATTTTCATCAGACTGGAAATCTGCGGTGGGCTGAGTTCACGCAACTCTTTGATCAGTGCTGCGGACTCCTTGAGAAACTCCGGCTGGGTGGTCTCCAATTCCGGAATTTCGCTCTCGTAATCCAGCGTTTTCGCGGGAGAAATCACTATTAACATCGGATACCTTACTTTCTTCTGCCTAGCCATCACTGCCAGCGACATTCATACCCAATCGCGAATCTGGGTATGCCTGAAAATTTGCCCGGCTCTCTTATCACAATGGGGCAGCAACTATTGTCATTAACCCTCAGCTCATGCCGGCCGAAACTATTCCGGCTTTAGAATATCCTGCCACCAGTTTAACGGTGTCTGGCCATCCTTGGGATCATACACGTTGCCGTAATACCAGACACTGTTGGCCCCATCGCAGGCATTATTGAGGATCTTTTCAATCTTATCGAACCCACAGCTGACATGAATGCTGTAAACCAGCATACGCGGAACTTCCAGATCCAATTCACCTCCAAGTTTCTCTAGCTGCGGGGTCAATTTATCTGAAAGCTCTGCGCTATCTCCGCGGCAAAACACGCGGATCGCCAGGTTGCCGGAACGCTTTACCAGCTCAAACTGCTGGGTATCCTTGTCCACTTTGATGCTGTCGCCACTGGCGATGCCTTTGATAAATGCAGGCGAGCGTACCAGCTGACAGCTGTCGTCCTCGTTGATGCGCACCTGCAGGCGCTCCACCACTGGTTCGCCATCGGGGTTGGTACCCGCAAACAACTCGATTACCTGTAGTGCTGTCATAACCTCTCTTCCCGGACTGTGTACAATGGGTGATCGCTAAATACTCAGCATTATACAGGGAGGCAGGCAATGATCTCGCGCAACCAGACTTTATTCGCTGCTGCGGCATTCGTAGCAACCTCAATTCTCAGTGGTTGCGTCGTCAACCCAGTAACCGGTGAACAGCAATTCTCACTGGTCTCACCCCAGCAAGAGCTAAGCCTGGGGCAGCAACAGTACCCTATCAACCAGCAGCAGCAGGGTGGGCAATACACCATAGACCCCAGCTTGCAGGACTATGTGAACAGAGTGGGACAAAAGTTGGCACGGGTTTCCGACCGGCCTCAGCTCCCCTATGAATTCGTCGTTCTAAATAACTCTGTACCCAATGCCTGGGCATTGCCGGGAGGCAAAATCGCTATCAACAGGGGGCTATTGATATTACTTGAAGATGAGGCCGAACTGGCCGCAGTGCTGGGCCACGAAATAGTTCATGCTGCCGCACGCCATTCGGCAACTGCCATGTCCCAACAGCAGGTACTGGGTGCCGGGCTCGCAGTGCTCGGTGCAGCAACCAAAGATTCCGCTTACGGAGACTTGATATCCACCGGCAGCCAACTGGGCGGCTCTGCCTATATTGCGCGCTACGGCCGTGGCAACGAGCTGGAATCAGATGAATACGGGATGAAATATATGGCCGCCGCCGGCTATGATCCCCTGGGTGCTGTACGCCTGCAGCGGAAATTTGTCGAGCTCTCCCAGGGCCGCCAGAGCAACGGACTGGAAGCACTATTCGCCAGCCATCCCCCGTCACAATCCCGGGTTACAGCAAATATTGAACATAGCAAAGCACTACCCAAGGGCGTCACCAATCGAGATGCCTATCAAAAAGCGATTGCTCAATTGAAACGCGATGCCGATGCCTATAAAAATTATGATGATGCACTGGAGGCGGCGAGTAAAAAACAATATGGAAGTGCCCTCAGCCTTGTGCGCAAAGCACAAAAGCAGCAACCCAAGGAAGCAGCTTTCTTCGCCCTGGAAGGTGATTTGCTGGCGCAGAAAAAACAATACTCCGACGCTCACAAAGCCTACGACCGCGCAGTACAGAAAAACCCAGCGCTGTTTTCCCACTGGTTAAAACGCGGAATGGCGAGTGCACAACTCAAGGACTATACATCCGCCGAGCGAGACCTAAGCCGCTCCCTTCGCTATCTGGAAACCGGTTATGCGCACTACTACCTGGGTGAAGTTTATGAGAAGCAGGGCAATAAGCAAAGTGCTTTCAAACATTACCAAACAGCAGCAAAGGCTGGAGGGGAAATTGGCACTAAGGCGCAGGCTAGAATACAGGCGCTGACAGGGAAAATTTAGGTAGGGTTGATCAAAATAACCCGTAAAAAAAAGGGCTACTTACAATAGCCCTTTTTTGTCTAGCTATAAATTACAGCTGTACAGTCAGACCCAGCTCAAATTTATCAACTTCGATATCGGCACTTGAACCCGAAGAATAAGCTTCATTGCCAAAACTACGAAGATTCAAGTCATCAAATAGCATAGTACTGTAAGCAGCTTCGACAGCAATGTTTTGGCTGAAGAAGTGTGAATAACCTAATTTAAAGTCCTGATTATCATCATACTTTACACCAATAGAAGTACTCTTGGTGAAATAATATTCAGCACCAACCTTCCAGTAGTTATCACCATCGTCAATGCTTGTGTAAGCAAAGTCAGCCGTCCAGTATTGATCACCACCCAGGCTGGCAAAGTACTTAGTAGAAAAAACCCGAGCGTCGAAATCGTCATCAGTAACAAAATCAAAGCCAATGTAATCGTTGCCATTCAACTGATAGTTATAACGAGCCTCAACTAACGTCTCATCATCGTAATCATTGTCTACATGGGACAATTTTACTAGGAAGTTAGGGGTAAATAAATATCCAAGGGATATCGTATTTACATTGTCATCATCCACTTCTGTAATGTTGGCACCAACCATCAGACCATTATTGGCAAAGTACTCGCCTGCCACAGCAAAATTATCACTATCAAAGCTTCCTACATCAAAATGAGTAAAAGCCGCGGATACATTAGTAACTTTATTAATGTATTCAAATTCCTTTAATGGACCCAGTGATTCCTTACCACTGAAATAATAACTGGTTTCAGCACCAAATAGATTACCATCCGCGCCATCAAGGTCCAGGTTTGAATAATCAACAGTAGTAATGGATGTGTATTCCTCAGCAGTTGCAGTTACGGCGAGAAGCATCAGGGGAAGAGCAGCGAGCTTGAATCTCATATCAAAATCCTTCGTTAACGTTGGGATCCAAATTGGGCAGAGAATTGTAACAAAAGTTTTTTAGTTCGCAACAACAGTAAATTACAAAAAGTTAGTTAACTATTTTTTTGCGGCAAGTTGAATAAAACAGGTGGTTGAATTGACTGGAACAAAAAGATAAAAATACTTGTAATGCAGCGTAATAACTAACTAGAAAAACAAATCACAAAAAATAATATAATTTTATATTTTTTTAATTCTTATCGGCTTCACTAGCTTTATTCAGCTTACATTCAGTTTGTACTCACTAATATTAATCCAAACTAAAATTAACAACCCATTGCGGGTCTTCAAATTCACCCAGTGAACGAATTTCGACGAAGGGGGCAACACTGCGAATGATTTTATCGATCTCCACCAAATGTTGTGCCTGCATTGCATCCCTGTCTTCCTTACAGCGCCAAGTGGCAACAGCAAGCAACTTTCTTGGATCATCAATCTTGCGGTGAAGTTCCGTTCCCATAGCGCCGGGATATTGCTGAATTAACCTGGATGCTCGTACCCAGGCCTCAGCATATTCCTCTGCACTGAATCCCTCTTTGATATGAACTTCGAAAATATATTTCATCGCTTCCTCTCAGGGCGCCCGAGCTGGAAAAACCTGCAATAAAAAAGGCCGCTTAATGCGACCTTTGTAGCGGGCTGGAAGTTCAAGACTTCCGCAGATTTTTTTCATGGCCGTGGCGAATATCCGCACCTTCCACCAAATAAACCACCTGCTCACAAATATTCTTCGCATGGTCGCCAATACGCTCCAATGAACGCAGCGCCCAGAGCACATTGATCACTCGCGAGATACTGCGCGGATCTTCCATCATATAGGTGACTAACTCGCGCACCGCGGTGCGGTAATCCATATCCACCTGCTCATCTTCCGCCAGTGTGCGTAGGGCCGATTCCACGTCAAAGCGGGTATAGGCATCCAGGGCATCGTTAAGCATCTTGCGCACGGCATTGGCGATATGGCGTATTTCAGTGTAGCCGCGCGGTGAGGTGCCTTCATCGGTGAGGGCAATGGCCATTTTTGCAACCTTGCAGGCCTCATCGCCGATGCGCTCCAGATCGCGAGCGATACGGGTTACCGACATCACCATCCGTAAATCCGAGGCGGCGGGCTGGCGCTTGGCGATAATTAAAGTCGCGTGCTCGTCGAGTGCCATCTCGCTCTTATCGATCTCCTCTTCGACACGCAGAACCTCCTCGGCCAGCTGACTATCAGCATTGGACAAGGCATCAACAGCATCGGCGACCTGGCGGGCGACCATGCCGCCCATCTCCAACATCTCGGTCTTAATACCTTCCAGGTCCTCGTTGAACTGACGGGAGATATGCTGATCGAAGTGCATTTCCATAGTGTTCCCTCGGGGCGTGGCCGACTCAGCCGAAGCGGCCGGTGATATAGGCTTCGGTTAATTCGTGCTCAGGGTTGGTGAACACGGTTTCGGTATCGTTAACTTCGACAAGTCGACCCAGATGGAAGTAGGCCGTACGCTGACTGACGCGAGCGGCCTGCTGCATTGAGTGTGTAACGATGGCGATAGTGTAGTTCTCGCGCAGCTCGTCAATCAGCTCTTCGATACGTGCGGTGGCGATGGGGTCCAGGGCCGAGCAGGGCTCATCCATCAGAATAACTTCAGGGCTAACCGCAATAGCGCGGGCAATACACAAGCGCTGCTGCTGACCACCGGAGAGTCCGGTGCCCGGTTTATCCAGACGATCCTTTACCTCATCCCATAGCCCTGCGCGGCGCAAGCTGTTCTCAACAATTTCATCCAGATCGGCGCGGCGGCTGGCGATCCCATGGATCTTGGGGCCATAAGCCACGTTCTCATAGATGGATTTTGGGAAAGGGTTTGGTTTCTGGAATACCATGCCCACCCGAGCACGCAGGGGCACGACATCCACCTTGGGGCCATAAATAGGATCGCCATCCAGACTCAACTCGCCCTCGACACGACAACCTTCAATGGTGTCATTCATACGGTTGAGGCAGCGCAGGAAAGTGGACTTACCACAGCCGGAAGGGCCAATCATGGCCACCACTTCATTGCGGCCAATATCCAGGCTGACGGAGTGGATAGCCTGGGCCTCGCCGTAAAATACATTCACATTGCGCATGCGCAGTTTGGCGGTATCACAGAACGGCTTGCCCACGGTTTTCCGGACTTCGGCGCTCGCTGCAATTTGCCCGCCAGTCAGTTCGGATCGCGCCGCCTCTGTGCGCCCTGCGGCATCCAGGGTCATGGTACTCATAAATAATCCCGCTTTCTGTTAATCCGCGCTGTGTTACCAGCGGCGCTCAAGTTTCTTGCGCAGTAATACCGCGCTGGCATTCATTACAATCAATACGCTCAGCAGCACCATAATTGCTGCCGAAGTGCGCTCGACAAAAGCGCGCTCAGGGCTGTCGGCCCACAGGAAGATCTGTACCGGTAGCACAGTGGCTGGATCAGTCACCCCGGCGGGCACATCGACAATAAAGGCGACCATACCAATCATCAACAGCGGTGCTGTTTCACCCAGTGCCTGGGCCATGCCGATAATCGCACCGGTAAGCATACCCGGCATCGCCAGTGGCAACACATGGTGGAAAACCACCTGCATACGCGAGGCGCCCATACCCATTGCCGCTTCACGGATAGAGGGCGGAACCGCCTTTAGCGCCGCACGGCTGGAAATAATAATCGTCGGCAGTGTCATCAGGGTGAGTACCAGACCACCTACCAACGGCGCCGAACGGGGCAGCTCGAAGAAATTGATAAAGATCGCCAGCCCCAACAGGCCGAATACGATAGAAGGTACCGCGGCGAGGTTATTAATATTCACCTCAATAAGGTCGGTCCAGCGGTTCTTCGGTGCATATTCTTCCAGGTAAATGGCGGCGGCTACGCCGATAGGGAAGGACAACGCCAGTGTCACCAACAGAGTAAACAGCGACCCCATCAATGCCGCACGAATACCGGCCTGCTCTGGCTCACGGGAATCCCCATTGGTAAAGAAGGTGGTATTGAAACGTTTTTTCAGCTCACCACTATCCAACAGTTGCTCAATCCAGCCGGCTTTCTGCTCAGAGGTGCGACCACGAAAACCCTCCTTGGAATCCTTGAGGCTCTTAACAAAGGTGTCCACATCGTCATCGGCGGCGAGCCATACCATCTCGCTCTTGTCGAGCAGATCCGGGTTATCAGCCAGGCGGTCACGCAGGGTGAAAGGCGCACCAGAGGAAACCAGGGTATATAGCTCACGCTTTTCACCGCGGCTGGTCACTGAGGGAAAGCGCTCGCGCAAGGCTTGGCGTATCAAACCGGAGAAGTTGGCCCAGGCCAGACTCTCGTCATCGACTTTGTCGATGCCGAGCACCTGCGCATCGTAGTGTATTTCCAGCTGAATAGCGGTCTGGACGAAGGCACCGCTACCCTTGCTGATAATATCACTGAACAAAATTACAACTGCGAGTATACCGAAGGCAATACTGGCAATGCCCAATCCACGAAAGAGCTTTTCCTTGCGGTGGCGGCTGGCGAGGCGCTTCTCGATACGCTCACGAACCTGCGCCTGAGTCAGATTAGTCATACTGCTCCCGATATTTTTTCACTACGTGCAGGGCGATAAAGTTCAGCACCAATGTGGTAACAAACAACATTAAGCCCAGGGCAAAGGCGGCCAGGGTTTTGGGACTGTCAAATTCCTGGTCACCAACCAGCAGGGTCACAATCTGAACGGTAACGGTGGTCACAGACTCCAGCGGGTTGGCGGTTAAGTTAGCTGCGAGTCCCGCCGCCATCACCACGATCATGGTTTCACCAATTGCCCGTGACACCGCCAGCAGAACACCGCCGACAATTCCCGGAAGAGCCGCCGGAATCACAACTTTGCGCACTGTTTCAGAGTGGGTGGAGCCCAGGCCCAAAGCACCATCGCGCAATGATTGCGGCACCGCATTGATCACGTCGTCTGACAGGGAGGAGACGAACGGGATGATCATAATGCCCATCACCAGGCCTGCGGCCAGGGCACTTTCACTGGAGGCCTCCAGGCCAACCGAGGTAGCCAGGTCACGAATAAAGGGCGCAACCGTCAGAGCGGCGAAGAAGCCGTATACCACCGTGGGCACACCGGCAAGAATTTCCAGAATTGGCTTGGCGAGGGCGCGCACACGCTTGCTGGCATATTCCGCCAGGTAAATCGCTGCCATCAAACCAACAGGTACTGCGACAAACATTGCGATGGCGGAAACCATCAAGGTGCCGGTAAACAGGGGCACTGCTCCGAAGGCGCCGCTGGAACCAACCTGATCCGCGCGCAGGGCCATCTGCGGGCTCCAGTGCAAACCGAACAGGAACTCGGTAATAGGAACCGACTGGAAGAAGCGCAGGGACTCAAACAACACCGAGAACAGAATACCCACGGTGGTAAAAATGGCCGCGCAGGCACAGGCAATCAATATAGCCCGCAAGACCTTCTCAACTTTTTCTCGAGCGCGTAATTGTGGGGAAAAACGTAAAAGAGCAAAAGCTCCGAGACCCACGGCCAATATCAAGCTCATAAAGGCTTGCATAGTATTGGAGCTGCTACGCAGTTGGCTGAGGTGATCTGCCGCTTCTTGTAAACGCGGAGTGGCTTCCCCCAACATATGGCCTGCGGCCAGATTTTGAATTTGGGCGTAGAGCAGATTCTGCCCTGAAATTGTCTCGGGTTTGTCGGCAACACTGTTCAGCACCATAGCCCGAATAATGGCATCGTCAAATATCAGCCAGGCACCGAGTAATACCAATGCCGGCAGACCACACCAAAGCGCGGCAAATATTCCGTAATAACTGGGCAGAGAAGCCAGGTTGCGCAAGCCACCTAAGCTACGTGCAGCGCTCAGTGCGCGGCTAAAGCCGGTACCATAGGCCACCAGAATCAACAGCAGCAGAAGGGCGAACAGTGTGGGGGTTTGCATTAATTTACCGTGCTAAAAAAATGGTTGTCGGCATTATCCCGACATTTCCCTCGGATTCCACAGTGCTGTGGACAAAGAAAAGCCAAGCCCTCTCGGGCTTGGCCGTCAATTCCCTTTGACTGTACTACTCCAGGATAGGGTTATTTTGCAGCGAGATTACTCAGTGCGTTCAGCTTGCGAACATCAGTAGCGATTTGCTGACGCTTCTCTTGGGGCAGCGGAATCATACCTTTGTCTGCCAGGTAACCTTCATCACCCCAGGCGCGTTCATTGGTGAACTCCGCCAGGAATTGCTTGATGCCCGGTACTACGTCAGCGTGAGCTTTCTTCACGTAGATAAACAGCGGGCGGGATACCGGGTAGCTCTGGCCAGCGATAGAGTCGAAAGTCGGGGCCTGACCTTCAATCATTGAGCCCTGTACTTTGTCGGCATTCTGATCGAGGAAGCTGAAGCCGAAGATGCCCAGGGCATTCGGGTTGGCAACCAGCTTGTTCACGATCAGGTTGTCGTTCTCACCAGCTTCTACATAAGCGCCATCTTCGCGCACGTTGTGACAGATCGCCTTGTAAGCGCTCTTGTCTTTTTTCTTCATGGCCTTGATCCAGCCAAACTTCTTACAGCCACCTTCCATCGCCAGCTCGGCAAAGGCATCGCGGGTACCGGAAGTGGGGGGCGGGCCCAGAACTTCAATTTTGGTATTGGGCAAAGCCGGGTTTACGTCTTTCCAGGTCTTGTAAGGGTTGGCCACCAGGGTTTCGGAACCGTTCGGGTTCGGTACTTCTTTAGCCAAAGCCAGGAAAATGTCCTTGCGGGACAGCTCAAACGGAGCGGCTTTCTTTGCGTTGGCGAGTACGATACCGTCGTAGCCGATCTGGACTTCCACAACATCAACGCCGTTGCCGTTACACATTTCCAGCTCAGACTGCTTGATGCGACGGGATGCACCGGTGATATCCGCAGTGCTTTCGCCAACGCCCTGGCAGAACAACTTCATGCCGCCGCCAGTACCAGTGGATTCAACTACCGGGGTTTTAAACTGGGTAGCGCGGCTGAAGCGCTCTGCCACAGTAGTAGTAAAAGGGTAAACGGTAGAGGAACCGACAACACTGATGTAGTCGCGAGCCGCCATAGCCACCTGAGAAGTGGCAAGGGTCAATGCCGCCAGGGAAGTGGCCAGAATTTGCTTGTTCATGTGGAACTCCGATGAGTGTTTTTTATTTCACGCGGCGATGCTAGGAACAACGGGTGACGATTCTATGAACAAAAGATGACAAAAAGATTACAGCTTGAAATTTGGCCGGCTGGTGCATGGACCGCCAAAACGGTAACCTTCGTGCAGCCAAGATAACAATAAGATGTAAAGAGAGAAGCCCCCATGCCTTTTCTGTTGCGTGGAGCCCGTGCATTGGAGAGTCTGTCCAGTCGCACCGGCCACCTGCTGGCCTGGTTTACCTGGGCCATGGTTTTACTGCAAAGCTGTGTCGTGGCACTACGCCATCTTTTCGATAGCGGCTCTATCGCCCTACAAGAATCCGTAGTCTATCTGCACGGTGCTGCCTTTATGCTCGGCCTGGCCTACGCCCTGCAAACTGATGCCCATGTGCGGGTAGACATCCTCTATAGGCGCATGGGGGCCAGGGGCAAGGCCTGGGTTAACGCCGTAGGTTATCTCATCTTTTTATTACCAATTTGTACTTTTATGCTGATTAGCAGCTGGCAGTTTGTACTGAACAGCTGGTCAGTGCTTGAAGACAGCGCCAATGCCGGCGGCCTGCCAGGGGTATTCCTGTTGAAGAGCCTGATCCCTCTTGCGGCAATTACCCTAGCCCTGGCCGGCACAGCCCAGTTTATGCGCGCGCTCCTGCAACTGATGGAAACGCCAGCCCCGACAACCAAGGCCTCGGCCAAGCCCCGGTTACTAAGGCAAGCAGAGGAGGCTGAGGCATGATGGAGCTAATCCCCCTGCTGATGTTCGCCGCTGTCTGTGCAATGTTGATGTTCGGCTATCCGGTAGCCTTCACTCTTGGTGGAACAGCACTAATCACCGCTGGCCTGGGTATTGTGTACGGCGTCTTTGATGCAGAATTGCTGCGCGCCTTTCCCGATCGCCTCTACGGCATTATGCAAAATGGTACCCTGGTGGCCGTGCCATTATTTGTGCTGATGGGTGTGATACTGGAGCGCGCCCGAATCGCCGAGGATTTACTGGTCAACTTAACCAAGGTATTTATGGGGGCGCGGGCAGGAATGGCCATTTCTGTAGTAGTGGTTGGTGCACTGCTCGCCGCCAGCACCGGAATAGTGGGTGCCACGGTAGTCACTATGGGTCTGATGTCCCTGCCCACCATGCTGAAACAGGGCTACTCTCCCAAGCTCGCCACCGGTACCATCTGTGCCACCGGTACCCTCGGGCAAATTATCCCTCCATCTATTGCGCTGGTATTACTGGGAGATACTCTCTCCAATGCCTACCAACAGGCACAGCTGTCTGCCGGAATCTTTAACCCCAAGCCAGTCAGCGTCGGTGACCTGTTTATCGGGGCAATTATTCCGGGCTTACTGCTGGTAGCAGCCTACATTATTTACCTGTTATTCGTGGCTCGCCGCGAACCGGCGAAAGCTCCCTCCACCGAACAGGAGGCACTGGAAGTCTGGCCTTTGATTAGCAGCCTTTTTCCTCCTATTGCCCTGATGTTGGTGGTTTTGGGCTCTATTATTACCGGTGCAGCAACTCCCACAGAGGCCGCTGCGGTAGGTGCACTGGGCGCAGGTTTGTTGGCTTATAGCCGTGGCGCCCTAAATTGGGCACGAGCGGGAGAGGTTGGGCGAAGCACCTTACAAGTAACAGCGATGGTCTTCGCAATCCTAATCGGAGCCTCACTATTTTCCCTGGTCTTCCGCGGTTATGGCGGCGAAGAATTGGTAACCAGTATTTTCCACAGCCTACCCGGTGGCGTGGTGGGTGCGACACTGTTAGTAATGCTGGTGATCTTCTTACTTGGATTTATTCTCGATTTTATCGAGATCACCTTTGTGGTTGTGCCTATTGTGGGTCCCGTACTGTTAGCAATGGGAGTCGATCCAGTTTGGTTAGGCATTATGATCGCCATTAACCTGCAAACTTCCTTCCTGACACCACCGTTCGGTTTTGCCCTCTTTTATCTGCGCGGCGTCGCACCCAGCACCATAGCTACCTCCGCTATTTACCGTGGTGTTGCGCCATTTATTGCCATACAAATTCTTTTGCTTTGCCTATTGGCACTCTGGCCGGCTCTGGCAACCTGGCTGCCGGGAGTTATTTAAAAGTAACAGGCACAAGCTCTGTTTTTACTTTTGGGTCAGAAGGAAAGAATACACTGCGCTCGAGACGCGCTGTGAATACATCCCTGTAAGCTCGTAATCGACATCCATGCCTCATACGGTCCCGAGCGCAGTGTATTCTTTCCTTCCCCCTTTTTTGTACATCTATAAAAAAAACCAAAGGGAACCGGTGCAACTGCGCCGGTTTTCTCTTTAGTTTTAAGCGCAAAATTCCACACTCCGCGCTTAACTACACCACCTTTAAAACCCTCCACCCTTTAAAACTTTCAACGCACCTTATTGTCCCACTCTTTACCATACGCTCTGTTACATTGATGGTTAAAAACCAGGTGCAACTACCTCTTTATCAGTGGAGAGGCAGGTCTATCGATATTCAAAATAATTAAGAACATAAAAATAGTAAAAGGGAATTAAAAAGTGCTGAAAATCTCTAATCTTTCCAAGACTTATGATAATGGCGTGCATGCGCTAAATAACGTCAACCTGGATATCCCCAAGGGTATGTTCGGTTTGCTCGGCCCCAATGGCGCCGGTAAGTCATCATTGATGCGCACTATCGCCACGCTTCAGTTCGCCGACCGTGGCTCCATCACTTTTGATGGAATCGATGTGGCCACGAATTCGCAGAAAATCCGCAGTACCCTGGGTTACTTGCCACAGGATTTCGGTGTTTATCCAAGAATCAGTGCCGAAGATATGCTTGATCATATGGCAGTACTTAAGGGTATCAGCAATCGAAAGGAACGCCGTGAGCTGGTGGCTGAATTATTGCACCAAACCAATTTATTTCGTGATCGCAAGAAAAATCTGAGCGGTTACTCCGGCGGTATGCGCCAGCGCTTTGGAATTGCCCAAGCCCTGATTGGCGATCCGCGCCTGATTATTGTCGACGAGCCCACAGCCGGTCTCGATCCACAGGAGCGCAATCGCTTTCATAACCTGCTCAGCGAAATCGGTGAAAATGTGGTGGTAATACTCTCCACCCACATTGTGGAAGATGTTGCCGACCTGTGCCCCAATATGGCAATTCTCGCCGCAGGCAAAATCGTTGCACAAGGCAAACCGGAAGAGCTGACTTCCAAGCTGCAAGGGCGCGTATGGCGGCGTATCGTCAACAAATCAGAGCTGGAAGAGTGCCGCAATAAATTCGATGTGATTTCCACCCGTCTATTAGCCGGCCGTCATGTTGTACATATACTGGCGGACTCCCAACCGGATGAGGGGTTTGAGCAACTACAACCCGACCTGGAAGATGTCTACTTCTCCACCCTCTTCAGTAATGAAGAATCTCGAGTGGCTAGCGCCGCCTGAGGCGGGGGAGGGTATCGATATGTTTTTATCTATTGCTAAGTTTGAATTTCACTATCAACTGCGCCAGCCGGTATTTTATGTCACCAGCCTGGTATTTTTTCTTCTTACATTCGGCGCTACTGCCTCCAACAGCATACAAATCGGCGGTGCCGGCGGCAGCACCCTGATCAACTCTCCATTTGCGATCATGCAAACCCTGCTGATCATGAGCTTGTTCAGTATTTTTATTACCGCCGCATTCGCAGCCAACCCGGTGCTGCGTGATCGCGATATGAAAATGGATGGTATCGTCTTCAGTACCCCTATCAGCAAGCGCGATTATTTGTTGGGGCGTTTCAGCGGGTCATTTGCGGTCGCCTTCCTGGCATTTTCAGCCTCTGCCCTGGGGATGCTGTTCGGTTCCTGGATGCCCTGGCTGGA
Organism: Microbulbifer epialgicus; assembly: GCF_041447265.1. NCBI lineage: Bacteria > Pseudomonadati > Pseudomonadota > Gammaproteobacteria > Cellvibrionales > Microbulbiferaceae > Microbulbifer > Microbulbifer epialgicus. The sequence goes on along the minus strand of NZ_JBGMEK010000008.1, from coordinate 23,417 downwards.
CCCGGAGCGGTTAGGCCCAACACAAATATCTCATTATCTGCAAACACTATTCGCACTCATTCTTCCCACGATGCTGTTTTGCAGCGCATTATTTTTTAGCCTGGCAGCCGTAACTCGCAGTATGATGGCCACCTACTTGGGACTGATTGCTTTTCTGGTTCTCTATTTTACCAGCCAGGGGATGATGGACGAACCCGCTTATCGCAGTGTAGCCGCACTGGCCGACCCCTTCGGTCTCGGTGCCTTCGATAATGCCACTCGTTATTGGACCGCCTTCGACCGCAATACTTCCATGATTGCCCTGGAGGGAGAGTATCTAACCAACCGCATAATATGGCTCGGCGCCAGCTTGCTAATCATAGGGTTTGGCTATAAACGCTTTTCCTTTGCCGAGCGTAAATCACTCTGGTCACGCAGGCGAGCGGTAGAAATCCAGACTGAAGAGACGTCTCGTTACAACAAGCCACTGCCGCGAATCACCCCCACTTTTGACACAGCCACTATCTGGCAGCAATTCAGGTTACGTTGCGGATTTGAAGTAAAAGCCGTGGTGAAAAGCCTGGCCTTTTGGGTAATCCTGGCAATAGGTGTTTTCAATGTACTTGGCTCTGCGGTCAATCTAGAAGCTTGGTTCGGTACTGCCGTATACCCAGTTACCCGCTCTATGGTAAGCCTGATAGAAGGCTCCTTCAGTCTAATTATGATGATTATTCTGATCTACTATGGGGCTGAAATAGTGTGGCGTGAACGCCAGGCCGGCTGCCATGAAATTATGGATGCAGTGCCCACACCAAACTGGGTGTTTGTGGCAAGCAAGTTTATCGCGATGTTAGTAGTTCTGGCCGGTATATTAATTGCCAGTATGCTCACTACTGTTGCCGTACAGCTGGGCAACGGATACACCACCCTGGAGCCGGGGCTCTATTTTTACGGCCTCTGGTACCAGCTCGCAATGCCCTTCTACCTGATGGCAATCCTCTCCATCTTTGTCCAGGTTATCACCCGCAATAAATTCCTCGGCATGTTACTGATGGTCGGCTACCTGATTAGCACTATTGTGCTTGACAGCCTGGGCTTTGAGCACAATCTCTATCAGTTTGCTGGGTGGAATGCTGCTCCCTACTCCGATATGAATGGCTATGGCCACTTTGAGCAGGGTCGGGCCTGGTTTGCGTTTTACTGGACCAGCTTCAGCCTGATATTAGCAATATTGAGTTATGGGCTGTGGCAGCGAGGCACCCTGGCTCCACTAGCGAGCAGGTTCAAAGCCCTTCGTTTCCAGCTCGGGCTGCCCAGTCGTTTAGCTGGTGCCACTGCTTTGCTGCTGTTTGTTGCTAGTGGAGCCTTTATTTTCTACAACACCAATATTCTCAACGACTATGAAACCAGCAAGGATCGCGAGCAACTGGCAGCGGACTACGAGAAAAAGTACAAATCCCTGGAAGACAAGCCAGCGCCACACATCATCGATGTCAATGTAGATGTGGATATCTTCCCCGATGAACGCCGCTATGAAGTGCGTGGGCGTTACTTCCTGATGAATAAGCGCGATAAATCTATCAATGAAGTAGCCATCGGACTGGATCGCGGTCTCACGGTCAACCAGCTATCCCTGAGTCAGGCCAAACTACGCGAAAAGGATGAACAATTCGGCCATTATTTCTTCGAGCTGGAGCAACCCCTGGAACCTGGAGAGTCACTTACACTGGAGTTTGATCTTAGCAGGATCAGCCGTGGCTTTATGAATTCCGGCTCCTCCACCACTATTGTCCAAAACGGAACTTTCTTTAATAACTTTGAGGCGATGCCCTTTATCGGTTACAACAGTAATATTGAATTAACCGACCGTCACCTGCGCAAGAAGCACGACTTGCCGCCGCCGCAGCGTATGCCCAAACTCGAGGATACAGATCACTACCGGGAGTCCTACCTGCTCAGCGACTCCGACTGGATCAATTTTGAAACCACAGTCAGTACCTCGGTAGGGCAAGTGGCGCTGGCACCTGGCTACCTGCAAAAAGACTGGCAGGAGGGAAAGCGACACTATTTTCACTACAAGATGGATGCCCCGATACACAACTTTTTCTCTTACCTATCTGCGGACTACACCGTAGCTAAAGACCGGTGGCAGGACGTGGCCATTGAGGTCTACCATCACAAACCACACGATTACAACGTGGACCGCATGGTTGAAAGTGTGAAGAAGTCTCTGGAGTATTTCAGTGAAGCCTTCAGCCCTTACCAGTATCGTCAATTGCGAATCGTTGAATTCCCCGGGTATGAACGTTTTGCCCAGGCATTTCCCAACACCGTCCCCTTCTCTGAGTCTATCGGTTTTGTCGCCGACCTCCGCGACCCCGATGAAATTGATTACGTCTTCTATGTGACTGCCCATGAGGTTGCGCACCAGTGGTGGGGACATCAACTGGTCGGAGCCAACGTGCAAGGCGCCACTTTGCTCTCCGAAACCCTGGCCCAGTATTCGGCACTGATGGTTATGGAGCGGGAATACGGCCCGGAAAAGATGCGTCGCTTCCTCAAGTATGAGTTAGACCGTTACCTGAGCGCACGGGGTGCGGAGCTGCTCGAGGAGCTTCCCCTGACTCACAATGAAAACCAGCCCTATATCCACTATCAGAAGGGCTCTCTAGCCATGTATGCCCTCAAGGATGCTATGGGTGAGGATGCTATAAATACGGCCCTCGCATCGCTGCTGGAAGAGAAGGGCTTTTCCAGTGACCCCTACCCCACCAGTATGGATTTGGTAGCGAGACTCAGGGCTCACGCCAAAGCATCTCACCAGGAACTGATTACCGATATGCTGGAGAGGGTGGTTCTTTTTGACCTCAAGGTCGCGAAGGCTACATCCGAGCTATTGGAAAATGGCAATTATCGCGTCCTACTAGAGCTGGAAGCGCACAAGTTTGAGGCCGATGGGGAAGGGCAGGAGCAAGAAATTCCCCTCAAGAACTGGATAGATGTTGCCATTTTCAAGGAAGATCCCGACAAGAACTCCAGTTCAGATAATGTACTCTACTTCGCCAAACAGGAGATCAACGAACAAACCACCGTGCTGGAATTTGAAGTGGAGGGTAAACCGAGCATCGCCGGTATCGACCCCTACATCAAGATGATTGATAAAAACCCAGACGACAACCTGCAGGAAGTAGAGGCTTTGTAATGTAAAGCCCAGATCACTAGTCTCCCGGCCATCTGAGATGGTGGCCGGGAAGCAGGATGGCCAGTTTTCTCCAGTAAAATCTGGATAAGCACTGGTTAATTACTGCGCAATTTGTGTTAGAATGCGCCACCTATCTAGAAGTAGTACCCAATAACTCTAACAAACTGTGAGCAGTCGATGTCCGCACTTTCAGCCCTAGATGAAAACCCGCAACCCACAGGTACGCTAACCCTGCAAACTCTGGCCATGCCCCGTGATACCAATCCCCAAGGGGACGTATTTGCTGGCTGGCTGATGTCGCAAATGGACCTGGCGGGCGCAATCCTGGCCCAAAGTATCGCACGGGGCAGGGTAACCACCGTTGCGGTAGGCAGTATGGTGTTTTTACGCCCGGTACCTGTTGGCTCCACAGTCAGCTGCTATGCCGAGGCTATCGAGGTGGGTCGCTCTTCGATCAGGACTATGGTTGAGGTGTGGCTGACACGGGTTGATTCCGGTGAGCAGGTGAAGGTCACTGAAGGTGAATTTGTATTTGTCGCTATTGACGATAGCGGGCATACTAGGCCGCTGCCTTAAGTTATTCACAAGAAGTCACTCGCTGAATCGCTGCGGGGGAACTGTCTGGTACACAGCTTCCCCTCATTGTCCCCATTTAATCCTTCCTGTTCTCATTATCCAGCTCTCGCGCCTGGTAATAGGCCTCTTCACTAATCTGGTGGTAGGGGCGTACATCCCGCTCAAAATCCTTAAAAGCTTTATAGATACGGGCAAATTCAGGGTCCTTGTTTGCAGTCTCCTGCATTATTTGCGTGTTGATTTGCTTTAAATGAGAAAGTACATCATCCGGTAGACGCCTGAGCTTTACACCGTGCTCCTCTACCAGTTCACGCAGGGCGCGATTATTGCGCGCGGTGTACTCATCCAGCATGTCCTGGTTTGCTTCCCGGGCTGCCACACGCACAATTGCCTGCAGGTCTTTGGGCAATTTATCGAAGGCTTTTTTATTGATGATAAATTCCATCATTGAGCCAGGCTCATGCCAACCAGGATAGTAGTAATACTCGGCAACCTGGTGAAAGCCGAAGGCTAGATCATTGTACGGGCCAACCCATTCAGTCGCATCAATGACGCCAGTTTGCAACGCTGTATAAAGCTCACCACCAGGAATCGTAACGGCCGTGCCGCCGGCCCGGTTTAACACTTCACCTCCCAGACCGGGAATTCGCATTTTTAAGCCCTGCAAATCCTCGACAGAGTTAATCGGCTTATTAAACCAACCCGCCATTTGCACCCCTGTGGAACCACCGGCCATGGGAATCAAATTAAAAGGCTCGTAAATCTCCTCCCAGAGTTCCAAACCACCGCCGTGATGGAGCCAGCCATTCATTTCCTGGGCATTCAAACCAAAAGGTACCGCAGTGAAAAACTGGGCCGCCGGAATCTTGCCTTTCCAGTAATAGGCTGCACCGTGCCCCATCTGCGCCGCACCTTCTGAAACAGCGCCGAAAACCCCCAATGCAGGCACCAGTTCACCAGCACCGTAGACCTTGATTTTGAGACGGCCAGCGGACATCTGCTCCACTGCTTTGGCGAAGCGCTCCGGTGCCTGGCCCAGGCCGGGGAAGTTTTTTGGCCAGGTGGTAACCAGCTTCCACTCAAACAATTCTTTATCATCAGTATCAGAAAAGTGTTGTTGAGGCCCTTGAGCCGCACGGGAAGTTACCAGCGCGGCAAAAGTAATCACCAGCAGGGCGAGAAGGCCCAAAATAACTGCAGGGTACCAATTAATTTTTTTCATCGCTTCTAATTATCGTTTTTCTTGTAAGGCGCTGACTGTCAGCTAGCTAACTTTAATTATCGTGGCTCCAGTAATACCGGAGCCACGTTAGATTTGCTTCTTCAAAATAGATTACGGTTTTCCAGGCTCGCGATCTACAACGGCTGCAATTTAGCCATAGCCACCACCAGCCATTTACTGCCGGCATCGTCGAAATTCACCTGTACCCGCGCGCGTGGGCCATTGCCCTCAAACTGCACTACGGTGCCCTCACCGAATCTGGCATGCTCCACTCGCCCTCCCAGGGCGAGCGGTGGCAAATCATCAAAGTCCGGGGCCGGATCGGAAAACTGACCCACTTTGCCATAGTCCGCCTGGTATAGCGGCCGGGAAATCTCAGTCTTGAGGCGCACTTCGTGCACCAAATTAGCTGGAATTTCACCAATAAACCGTGAGGGGCTGTTATAGGTCTCGCTGCCAAACAGGCGGCGGTTTTCCGCGTAGGTGATATACAGTTTGCGCATGGCGCGGGTAATTCCCACGTAGCAGAGTCGGCGCTCCTCCTCCATGCGACCGGGCTCCTGCGCGGACATCTTGTGGGGAAACAGGTTTTCCTCCACACCCGCCATAAACACCAGGGGAAACTCCAGGCCTTTGGCGGAGTGCAGGGTCATCAGCTGGACGGCATCTTCAAACTCATCCGCCTGGCCTTCGCCAGCATCGAGGGCGGCGCTGTCGAGGAACTGGTTAAGAAGAGGGATTTCCTCCTCATCTTCCTCCCCTTCGGGTAGGTCCACACCAGAGAAAGCGCGACAGGCAGTCACCAGTTCCTGCAAGTTCTCCACCCGTGTTTGGCCTTTCTCGCCTTTCTCTTTGCCGTGAAACTCCAGCAAACCGCTGTTTTCGATCACATCCTCAGCGATAGCATCCAGGTCTTTGTCTTCTGCATTCGCTGCCAGCTGGTTAATCAGGTCCAGGAAGCTCTGCAAGGCATTGCCGGCGCGAGCAGCCAATACCCGTTGCTGCAACATCAGCTTGGCCGCCTGCCACAGGGAACAGCCCTGCTCCCGGGCATAAGAACGCACCATCTCTACAGTGCGCGCGCCGATGCCACGGGTGGGCGTATTCACCACCCGCTCAAACGCAGTGTCATCATCGCGGTTGGTAATCAGGCGTAGATAAGACAGGGCATTCTTGATTTCCAGGCGCTCGTAGAAACGCTGGCCGCCATAGATACGGTAGGGCACCTGCTCGCGCAAAAGTCCCTCTTCAAGTACCCGGGATTGTGCGTTGGAGCGGTAGAGGATGGCGATGCTGTCGCGGCGGTTGCCATCGCGCACCCAGTCATTGATGCGCTCGACAATAAAGCGCGACTCATCCTGTTCGTTGTAGGCCGCATAGACGGCGATGGGCTCACCCTCTTCGCCCTTGGTCCACAACTCCTTACCCAGGCGACCGCTGTTATTGGCGATCACCGCGTTGGCCGCATTCAAAATGGTGGAGGTGGAGCGGTAGTTTTGCTCCAGGCGCACCGTCTGGACTTCTTTCAGATCTGTAGAAAAGTGCTGAATATTCTCGATCTTGGCACCTCGCCAGCCGTAAATGGACTGGTCATCGTCACCCACAGCCGTGATATGGCACTGTTCACCAGCAAGCAGGCGCAACCAGGCGTATTGAATCGTGTTGGTATCCTGGAACTCATCCACCAGAATAAAGGGGAAGCGCCGGCGGTAATGGGCGAGAATAGCGTCGTTATTCAACCAGAGTTCATGGGCGCGCAGTAACAGCTCACCAAAATCCACCAATCCACCGCGCTGGCAAGCCTCTTCATAGGCAAAGTAGATTCGCACCAAGGTCTGCAACCAGGGGTCGGCGCCAGCATTGATATATTGCGGACGCAGGCCTTCATCTTTCTGCGCACCGATCCACCACTGGGTTTCCCGTGGCGGCCACTTTTTATCATCCAGCCCCAGATCCGCCTGTACCCGCTTGATCAGGCGCAGCTGGTCGTCGGAATCCAGGATCTGGAAGTTTTGCGGCAACTTGGCTTCTTGCCAGTGGGCTTTAAGTAGGCGATGGGCCAGACCGTGGAAGGTACCCACCCACATGCCAAAGGTATTCACCCCCAGCAACTCTTCGATACGGGCGCGCATCTCGCGGGCCGCCTTGTTGGTAAAGGTCACCGCCATGATGGAGTAGGGCGAGGCGCCCTCCACCTGCATCAGCCAAGCGATGCGGTGCACCAGCACCCGGGTCTTACCCGAACCGGCACCGGCCAAAACCAATTGATTGCCGGGCGCGGCTGCTACTGCTTCGCGCTGGGCGTCGTTGAGGGGGTCTAAAATCTGAGATACGTCCATGGGCGATGATTGTACCAGAGCTGCTGTGCGAGACCTGTGTAAATAAACAGCATTTTGCCCATCCTGACAACGCAAAGCCGCTCGCCAGCGGAAGACACAGCAGCTACACTGCGCCATTCGGCATTGCGAAGGTAGTCCTGTGAAACCAGCGGAAGTCACGCAAAAAATCAGCGAACAGCTGTCGTCCATGCGCAAATCTGAGCGCAAGGTGGCGGAGTATATCCTCGCCAACCCGGATGAAATTATTCATATGCGTATTGTCGACCTGGCCACCGAGGCCCAGGTAAGTGAGCCCACGGTAGTGCGCTTCTGTCGCGCAGTAGGCTGCTCGGGCTTTCAAGAGTTCAAGCTGAACCTGGCCCAGCAGCTGGCCTCCAGCCCCAGTTTTGGCCAGATTGCAGTAACCGAAACCGACACCATTGCTGAATACAAGCGCAAAGTATTCGATTCCACTGTGGATACATTGTTAAAGGTACGCGACAGGATTGACGACCGCGCACTGGAAGCCGCAGTAACCGCCATGGCCGCCTCTAAGCGGGTAGAGTTCTTCGGCTTTGGTGCCTCCGGTGCTGTCGCTGCCGATGCTCAGCACAAATTCTTTCGCCTGCAACTGGCTACCGCTGCACACTCCGACCATCACATCCAAAATATGTCGGCTATGTCGATGCAACCAGGGGATGTTGTGGTGGCTATCTCCCAGAGTGGACGTACCAAAGCACTGTTACGCTCCATGAGCATGGCAAAAGAGCAGGGCGCTCTGGTAGTGGGACTGGCCCCAAGTGGCTCTCCGGTAGCCCAGCAGGCGAGTATTCCATTGGAGGTGGATGTAGAAGAGGACATCGAGATCTACACGCCACTGTCCTCGCGAATTGCCCACCTGGTGGTAATTGATGTACTCGCGATTGGCGTAGCCCAGCGTAAAGGACCACAGTTGCAAGAACACTTGCTAAAGCTTAAACAGGGCCTTTACACCCTTCGTGAGGACAAGCACTGAGAGCATGCGGGCGCCCTCATAACGAAAAGATTAACCGTAGACATCGCATTAATTGCTTCCCACAGCAGCCGATGCACTGCCATCGGCCAACAGAAATTTATTGCTCCAGCACTACTAACTATCCCGTAAATACTGCAATACAAAACTAAACTGCTTGGCATCCCCAATAAAGACACTCGGCTCTCGGTGGCGACCAGCTGATGGTGGATTAAGGATGGTCTTAGCCGCATCTCCCTAGAGGATTACGCCATCGCAATGATGATGAACTGGAGTAACCTCAACATATTCAGCAGCGTGTTTCAGTGGCTTACTAATGGACTCTGTTGAGCTAAGAGATCGGAAGTATTGATGAGCTGGTGAAAAGGTCTTGGCCCCGTTACCATGGAGCCACACTGGGGCTCAGGCAAAGGGCTACCAGATTCGTACCCTCGGCCGGATAAATTCCATTTCTATGTTTAATATCCAGCCGACATACCCGAATATACCGCCTTCTCAGCGCCTTTCGCGATACGAAAAAAGCTCTATACCCAAAGAACCGTCTTAAATTCACAGGTTTGATATTGAGCTTGCCGTATTCTCGACTGTGGTCTGCCTATAACAGGTCGACCAATGCGTTTTACGGTTTTCCACTGAGCTGTATCAGAGTCAACTATGAGTTCTAAGCCAAAACCCGATGAAAAAACCACACCGCGCTGGCTGGTGGTATGGCTGGCGGCTCTCGTATCCCTAACGCCCTTTTCGATTGACAGCTACCTGCCAGCTATTCCCGCCATGGCTGCGGCACTGGATACCGAGGTGGAGCGAGTACAGTATTCTGTTTCCAGCTTTTTGTTGGGCTTCGCCATTGGGCAGTTGTTTGGTGGCCCTCTGTCAGATCGCTGGGGCCGGCGCCTGGTGGGGACTATCGGTCTCAGCATCTATATCGTCAGTTCCCTGTTAGTGCTGTTCACAGACCATGTCGACCAGCTGATTATCCTGCGCTTCCTGCAGGCCATTGGTGGAGGTTTCGCTACTGTGATCTGCGCAGCAATTGTGCGGGACCTGCACAGCGGGCGCGAGGCCGCCAAGATTATCTCCATGATCAGCACCATTATGTTGATCGCCCCGCTGATTGCACCAGTTATTGGGTCGCTACTGCTGGCTGTTGGCGGCTGGCAAAGCATTTTTGTTTTTTTACTCCTATACGCGGTAGCCATGCTGGTGCTGGTGCGCTTATTGCTGCCTGAGACTGTGCCGCGCTTTACCCGCGCGCGTCGGCAACTGATGCCTCTGGGGTCTCTGATCTCAAGTTATGGACAGGTATTGCGCAATCGCCGCGCTCTCGGTTTCCTGGGTGCCCAGGCCTGTGTGAGCGGCTCAATGTTTATCTATATCACCACGGCGCCCTTTGTATTTATGGATTATTTCGAAGTCAGTGCCAACCAGTTCCCGTTGTTTTTTGGCACCTGTATCCTTGGCCTGATCTGCATGGTTCAGGTCAATATACGGCTGCTAAACCTGTTTCAGCCACGCAATATACTGCTCGCAGGCATCACACTGCAGATGTTGGGCTGTGGCCTGCTATTGCTCGGCACTATGACTGGTATCCGGGAAATAGCCCTTTGGATGGTGCCGCTGGTGCTAGTGATGAGCTGTATCGGGATTACCGGCCCCAACGCCGCCGCCTGCTATCTGGAGTTTTTCCCTAAAATCAGTGGCAGCGCCAATGCCCTTTACGGCGCAACGATTTTTATTACCGGCGGGGTTCTCGGAGGGTTGGTCAGCAGCCTGCACACTGGAACATTAATACCTATTGCAGGGTCCATGTTTGGCTGTGCGGTGGCGGCATTATTCTCTGCCGTAGTGATTGCACAGGCGCGCAAGCCTATTGAATCGGATATTCCGGCGACCAAGCGCTTCACCCCGCGATAACTTGCGGGGTTTTAGGGAAGTGGGTCTTCTACAGTTTTTCTTCTTGCAGCGCCTGCTTTACCGACGGTCTCTGCGCCATGCGTTCCTGAAAGGCCTGCAATTTGGGCCACCGTGACATATCAAACTGTTGATCCTCAAGCCAGCGCGACAGCACGTAAAGGTAAGCATCGGCCACGGAGAACTCATCGCCCATCAGGTAATCCTTAACCAAGCGCTTCTCGATATAATCAAAGCGTCGTACCAAACTTTCCCGCGCCTCCTTCTGTTCATCCTCAGGACCATCCCAGAACAGTGGTTTAAACAATTTATGCACTTCTGCGCTAAGGAAATTTAGCCACTCCAGCAGGCGATAGTGGGCGAGGCTCCCCACTGGCGGGGCTAGGTGCGCATTGGGTTTTTGCTCGGCGAGAAACTGCACTATCGTCGCCCCTTCCGTCAATATCTCTCCCCCCTCCAATTGCAATGCAGGGATATAGCCTTTGGGGTTGATCTTCCTGAAATCATCACCGTTTTCCATCGTGTGAGTCTTCAAGTCCACCTTGCACAGATCCAGATCAATACCCGCTTCAAGAGCGACAATATGAGGGGACAGGGAGCAGGCACCGGGGGTATAGAAGAGTTTCATGACGATCCTCAGATAACAGTTGCACAGCAACCAGCAGTATAGATGTGCTTTTTAAAGCGCTTGGGCTATCTGCGACCGTGGGGTGCAGCATAATCCAACTCAGGACCCTTCGGCACTATGCCGGTGGGATTGATATGTAGGTGGCTGCCGTAGTAGTGATGTTTGATATGGAAAAAATCCACGGTTTCTGCAACGCCTGGCCACTGGAAGAGTTCTCGGGTAAACCCCCACAGGTTTTTATAATCTGCCAAGCGCTGTTTATTGCACTTGAAGTGGCCGTGGTAAACCGCGTCAAAACGGATCAACGTGGTAAACAAGCGCCAGTCGGCCTCAGTTATCCTGTCACCAGCCAGATAGCGGTTATTCTGCAGACGCTGCTCCAGTTGCTCGAGTGTATTGAACAGGGATTCATAAGCACATTCATAGGCCTCCTGGGAAGTGGCAAATCCGGCACGATAAACTCCGTTATTCACCGTTTCATACACCACATGATTGGTGGCATCGATATCACCGCGCAGGTCCTGCGGGTAAAAATCCTCTGCGTTACCGGTGAGGTGATCGAAGGCGCTATTGAGCATGCGGATGATTTCCGACGATTCATTGTTAACGATACACTGGCGCTGTTTGTCCCAAAGGACCGGCACAGTGACACGGCCGCTGTAATCGCTGCGGTTACGCAGGTAAATCTGGTAAAGGTAGTCACAGCGAGAAAGGCGATCGCCGCTGCTACCCTCCTCGGTATTAAAGCTCCAACCGTGCTCACGCATAAACGGGCTGACGATCGATATGTCGATAGAATCCTGCAACCCCTTTAAACTGCGGAAAATCAATGTGCGGTGGGCCCAGGGGCAGGCGAGGGAGATATACAAATGATAGCGGCCGGACTCTGCGGCAAAACCACCCTCTCCACTGGGACCCGGACTACCATCGCTGGTCACCCAGTTGCGTAGTTGTGCCGCCTCCCGCACAAACTCGCCCTGATGTTTACCGGTGTCATACCAATGGTCGCGCCACTGTCCATCGACCAAAAGGCCCATCGCCATCTCCAGATGCTACAGTGAACTACCTCCAAGGGCGGATTGAAAATAGCGCAACAACTACTTTTTACGTACCCAGTGATCCAGGCTGAAACGCCCGGCACCGGCACAAGCGAGTATCAGGAAGCCGCCAGCAATAGTGATATTTTTCATAAAACTTGTCATCTCATTGGGGTCGCCGGGAACAAGGTGCACCATCCAGGCACTGGCCAAGCAGAACAGAAAAAGTATCAGTGCCGCACAGCGAGTAAAGAAGCCGAGCAATACTGCCAACCCCCCAATCAATTCAACCACAATCACTAAAGGCAACAACAGGGCGGGAAGCCCCATAGACACCATAAAGGCCTCTGTCATCTTGTATCCGCCAATTTTGTTCCAGCCGGCAAAAATAAACAGTAGGGACATCAATACCCGCCCAACTAATTTGGAGGTATCGCACAATGCAGGGTGATTTACCATGACTCTCTCTCGCAATAGCGAACTAACAGATAGTGAGATGCATCAAGTGTAGTTGGGAAGCTCTACGGTAGTCGAAAAGTAAAATTTGTTAGCCACACGAAACGACTTACAACAGGGAAAAAACTGACAAAATTTGATGAAAATCAAGAAATGGTAATCTGGACAACCCGTCTTATTCGCCTGAACGTAAAAATGAAAATTGCTGTTGTGCCTCACCTGGGAGCCGTTACAATTGCGCGCCCCTACGTACTCTGATATCCGGAGCGAGCCCGTCCCACGGGTAAATCGAACGGCCCCTGCACGGCTACAATAACGGCACACACACAACTGATAAATTGACCCGCTGAAAGAGCAAAAGCACTGCTCCTTTTTGAGGGCTGGGAGTCATCCCGGAAATTTCACCCCTGGAGTCCACGCACTGCATGGAAGTCTATTACACCTTTTGTTTTCTTGCCGCTGTGTCGGTCTTTCTCGGTTTCCTCAACCAGTATGTATTGCGCGCGCAAACCACCATTGCGATAACCACCGGCGCCCTGGCACTGTCTTTGGTAGTAACCGGCCTCGGAAAATTGGGGGTGGTGGAACTGCGCACCTGGGCGGACCAATTGCTGCCTTTACTCAACCTGGAAGATATCCTGTTGAAAGGCATGTTGGGCTTCCTGCTTTTCGCTGGTAGTTTACATATCGATTTGCTGGCACTGCGTAACCAGAAAGTGGAAATTGGTCTGCTGGCTATCGTCGGCACCCTAATTTCCACATTTATTGTGGGTGCACTACTGTACTGGTTCCTAATGCTGGTCAATATGCCAGTGGCCTTTGTTTACTGCCTGTTGTTTGGCGCGTTAATTTCCCCTACCGATCCCATTGCCGTGCTGGCAATTATGAAAAACCTGAAAGCGCCAGAGCAGGTTTCTATCCAGGTGGAAGGAGAGTCCCTTTTTAATGACGGCTTTGGCATAGTGATCTTCGCTGTGATCTATGCCCTGGCATTTGAGGGCGGCCAGCCGACAATCCCCGCTGTCGCAGAGCTATTCCTCGTGGAGGCTGTCGGCGGCATTCTGCTTGGGCTGATTATTGGTGGGCTGTTCCACTGGCTGATCTGTTGTACCGATGACCACAGCCTGGAATTGTTGCTCACCCTGGTAATCCCCACCGCCGGATTCTCCCTCGCCAATATCCTAGGCGTATCGGGCGCTCTGGCTATGGTGGTGAGCGGTATTATCATCGGCAATTTTACCCGCGAGCGCGGTTTTTCCCGCGTCAGCCAGCACGAACTGGATAACTTCTGGAGTATCACCGAAGACTTCCTTAACGGTTTACTGTTCCTGCTGGTGGGCCTGTTCCTGATTACTATCGACCTACGTCCGGCAGACTACCTGTTGATGATCGTGGGCATAGTCATCGTACTGCTGGCACGGGTCGTGGCAGTCACTGTCCCCTTCGCTTACCTGAAAAGGCGGCGCCGCTATCATCCGTATACCAATCGAATTTTGATTTGGGGCGGCCTCAAAGGTGGCCTGGCACTGGCACTGGCCATGTCGATTCCCTCGAGTAGCGCCTTTGTACAGGGTCAGGACCTTCGCTACCTGTGGGTGGTGATGACTTATGGCGTGGTGCTCTTTTCTATCGTGGTCCAGGGCTCTACCATAGCGCCGTTAATTCGCCGCAGCCGGGAGTTTGCCGAGCCGGAAAGTGCGGTGGAATCCAGCCAGCAGCAAACTGCAAAATAGCGATAACTGATAAATGGAACACTCAAACTTCCTCCTCGAGGCGGTCATTTTTATGGGCGCAGCGGTGATCGCCGTGCCCATTGCCACACGATTGGGGCTGGGCTCGGTGCTCGGTTACCTGCTCGCTGGGGTAGCCATAGGCCCCAGTGCGCTGGGCCTGGTTGGTGATGCCAGCGATGAAATGCATGTGGCCGAATTTGGGGTAGCTCTGATGCTGTTTTTGATCGGTCTGGAGTTGCAGCCGAAAAAACTGTGGCAGATGCGTGGCGCCATTCTCGGTACCGGCAGTGCCCAGCTACTATTGACCGCTGCTGCAATTGCCGGGGTGGCGCTACTTTTATTTGATATGGGCTGGCGTTCCGGAGTCGCTATCGGCCTGATCCTGGCACTCTCCTCCACCGCCATCGTACTGCAGTCCCTCAGTGAAAAGGGGTTACTGAAAACCCAGGGCGGGCGCAGCGCCTTCGCAGTGCTGTTGTTCCAGGATATAGCCGTTATCCCCATCCTTGCGCTTTTGCCACTACTCGCGGGCACACCAGCCGAGGCCCACGCCAGTGGTCTGAGCGGATGGCAATATGGCGCCGCAGTAATCGCCACCATCGCCGCTTTTGCCATTGCCGGCCGCTATTTACTCGGCCCATTGCTGCGCCTGGTAGCGGGTAGTCAAGTGCGTGAGATGTTCACCGTCACCGCCCTGTTGATTGTGTTTGCCGCCGCAGCGGTGATGAGCTGGCTGGATTTGTCGCCGGCACTGGGAACCTTTCTCGCGGGAGTCCTGCTAGCGGAAAGTGAATTTCGTCACGAGTTGGAAGCGGATATACAGCCGTTTAAAGGGTTACTGTTGGGCCTCTTTTTTATTGCTGTGGGAGCCAGCCTGAACTTCGCCCAGATCGCGGAAAATCCGCTGTTGTTATTTGGGCTGGTTATAGCCCTGGTATTGGTGAAATTCGCAGTTCTGTTTGCCCTGGCACGCATCATGCGCTTATCAAAAGGGGAGGACTGGCTGTTCGCCCTATCCTTGGCCCAGGCGGGGGAGTTCGGTTTTGTGCTGGTGTCTTTTTCTACCCAAATTCAGGTGTTGGATGCCGGTTCAAGCAGCCTGTTGGTAGCCTTGATCGCCCTAACCATGGCACTCACCCCAGTACTGCTATTGGTGTTTGAGCAGTTTATCCAGCCACGCTTTCTGGTTGGGCCAGAAGGCCCTGTCAAGCCCCATGATGCGCCACCGGTAGACCATGGCTCACCGGTGATTATCATCGGTTACGGGCGCTTTGGACAGATTACTGGGCGCCTGCTTAACGCCTGTGGCTTCGGTACCACCCTACTAGAGCGCAACGCAGAACAGCTCGACTTAGTGCGTCGCTATGGCATTGAGGCTTATTACGGAGATGCTTCGCGAGAGGACCTACTGCGCGCAGCCGGAGCAAAAAATGCACGCCTGGTAATCCTGACCCTAAGTGATCAGGCAGCTTCCCTGGAAATCGTCACCCAGCTGCAGAAACACTTCCCGAATCTGACTATTCTGGCTAGGGCGCGCAATCGTATGCATCAATATGCGCTGATGGAAGCGGGAGTGAAATATATTTTCCGCGAGACCGTAGACTCAGCACTGGCTATTGGTGAGAAAGCCCTGGTATTGCTCGGTCTCAGCCCAATGCAGGCCCGACGTGCGGCGCGCAAATTTAAGCAGCACGATGAACGCATGCTGGAAGCACTGTTTCCCTATTGGCGCGATGAAACCCAGCATATCGCGCAGACCCGGATCTACCGCGAACAGCTGCTACAGGCTTTGCAGCAGGACAGGCGCGACAAGGATTTACACTTGGATCACTATTGGGAAGAGGCCCAGCCTGAGACAGAAAAATCTTAGAAACTCAAAGGAAAGCGGGCTGCCTAGCCTTTTGATATCAGGCTTGCCTCTACCAAGTCCACTTCCAATACCAGTTTGCGGTGGAGCTCATCGTCAATTTCCCTGCGTATCCTCAAGGCGAATAGCTGCTTGCGTTCGGCGGCGAGGGCTGCAAGACGGAAATTGCGTTCCACCCGCGCTCGTACCCAAACCTCCTTCTCGCTTTCATTGTCATCACTACTGATCCGCCGACGATAAACTTCCAAAAGATGGTCAATGACCTCATAGGCAATATCTTTGTGCTCCCAATGCCCATCAATGCCACTGCGTAATACTATCAGGCGCTGCTCTGCAGCCTTAGCCGCAGAGATCCTCGCCCCTCTCTCATCGCCTATTGCCGCTAGTTGTGGGGTATCGGGCAAGTGCTTCAGCAAGAGGGGGAGAGAGACACTGGCGAGCAGCAGTGACACCAGGATTACACCCATAGCAATCGCGAGCGCCAATTCGCGTCCTGGCAACAATGAACCATCGGGCAAAAATAAAGGCAGAGAAAAAGCGCCAGCCAGGGTAATTGCTCCGCGTACCCCTGCAAGGCTCAATACGCTGACCAAAACAAAGTGAGTAGAAAACGAAGGGATGCTCCGGCGAAAACGCGAGAAGTAGAGTGACACCCAAACCCAAATGAAGCGCAGCAGTAGTAGTACCAAGGAAATAGCCAGGATATATATAGCCACCATACCAAGGCCCGTATGCCTCGCCCCACTTAGGTCCGCTTCAGAGAGGCTCACTAATTGCTCCCCCAGCAATACAAAAATGATGCCATCTAACACCGTCTGAACGGTATTCCACACCGCTCGGCGATCCATCCGTGTCGTTGACATTTCCGAGCCATGCAGGCTGGTGTAGTGGGTGGCTATACCAGCGGTAGCTGCCGCCAGAATGCCCGATACCTGCAGGCTCTGACATACCAGATAAGCCGCAAAAGGCACTAATAGGCTCACAAGTATCTGTATTGCAGAATCCTCTCCGCCGATTCGCACCAGCCAACGCAGCAGGTAGCCACATGCAAACGCGACGCCAGCGCCAACCGCTATCCCCCCCACGGCAACCCAGACAAATCCACCTAGTGCCTGTGAAAATGAAAAGCTGCCGGTCATTGCAGCCGCTACCGCAAAACGGAAAATATCCAACCCTGATGCATCATTAAATAGGGACTCCCCAGCAAGAATATGTTCCAGTCGCGCTGGCATGGCACTGCCACCGTGCACTACCGAAACCGCCACTGGATCTGTAGGCGCAAGTATCGCTGCTACGGCAAAAGCCACAGCTATAGGCATAACCGGCACCAGCCAGAAAATAAAAAACCCCATTCCCACCACGGTAAAAACTACAAGTCCAACTGCGAGGGTAACAATCAGTCCCAAGTCTCTAAAAAACGCACCCTTAGGAATACGCCAACCGGCAAGAAATAACAGTGGTGGGATAAACAGCAGGAAAAAAATTTCAGGATCGAGCGGTACTTTGATACCGAAAACACCACCTAGGAGTGCCCCTCCCACGATTTGTATTAAAGGCAGTGGAATAGGCAAAGGAAGAATGCGTGCGACAATAAGGCTAAGCGCCACCACCAACAGCAACAGTAGTGCAATAACGAGATAGTGCATCGCCCACTCAGAGTCCTTGTGAGGCCCACCGCGTAGCGGCATTTACCCGACATCCACCGGGTTAATCATTTCAGCCAGTATAGGAAACTACGAATATCAGGCGCGTACTGCGCTACTCGAACATCTCCGGCTGTTCCTCGCAAATCACACTGTACAGCGGCTGGAAGCTAAAGAGTCCAGCCAGCTCTGTGCCCACTACAGCACGCGTGCGAATCGCCACTTCTGGTTCGATCAATACCGGCTTCCCCGCCGCCTCAGCCATTAACTGCACCTGGCAGCTACGCTCCATGGTGATATACCACCAAGCTGCTTCATCCACCGTTTTCCCTACTGTGAGCAATCCGTGATTCTGTAATATCAAGGCCTTGTAATGACTCAGGGCCCGCGCCAATGCCTCCCCCTCCCCCATCTCCAGAACAACACCGGAAAAAACATCCAGTAAACCGTGATCCCCAAAAAAGGCACAGGCATCCTGGGTGATAGGATCCAGCAGGCGCCCAAGAGAAGACCAGCTTTTTCCGTACAGGGAGTGGGCGTGGGCAGCAGCGACAATTTCCGGGCGCGTACGGTGGATATGGGAGTGAATGGTAAAAGCGGCACCATTTAAATAACCGTCGCCCTCTACCACCTCACCTCGATGATTGACCAGTAACAGCTGCGACATGCGTAAATTTTGGAAGGCCACTCCCATTGGGTTTACCCAAAAATGATCCTCATATTCTGGGTCCCGTACAGTAATATGGCCGGCAATTCCCTCATCGTAACCAAATTTCCCAAATAGCCGAAAAGCAGCCGTCAATTTTCTTTTGCGCTCTTCTCGTACCTGTGCCGGTGGCAATAGCGGGTCTCCCAGCAACATATTGATGTCGCCATTCATAACCGCAGCATTGATGCCTGTCTTTTTTATGGTTTTTTCTGCAGTGCTCATCAGCCATCTCTTTGTAGTAGAGAAAATTACGAAAGCTGGTTATAGCATGTAATCTCAATATGAGGCGAGAGAAAGTGCCGGAGTTATTTTTTTCGAAAATAATTCTGAGGGATGACTTTTATGCCTTAAGGTGAGATTTATAAGGTAGGTAAATGTCGCATTTTTTATATATCAAGAAACCGTATATTTTTAAAAAATGGGACATAAATCCATGCCCCATTATTTTAATAAAAAGATATAACTCTTAAGTGAAAAGTAAAGAAATTATGGTTCTTCCCGATTTATTCAAATCCTTCCAGAACAATTTTTCCTCTAGCTGCCTGCGACTCAATCAGAGCGTGGGCCTTGCGCAGGTTTTCGGCATTTATTTTTCCAAAATGCTGGCCGAGCGTAGACTTAATTAGCCCATCATCAATCAATTCAGTCAGTTCACTGAGAAGGTCGTGTTGTGCGCGAATATCCTCAGTTTCAAAAAGCGAACGGGTGAACATAAACTCCCAGTGCAGAGAGATGCTTTTCTGTTTGAGCTTTATCACGTCCAGTGAAGCGGGGTCATCGATTAACGCAAACTTACCTTGGGGTTTTATGCTTTTCACAATCTCCGCCTGATGATCCTCAGTATTAGTGAGACTAACGACATAATCGACCTCACTGAGGCCCGCGCCAGCTAACTCCTCACTCAAGGGATTGTGGTGATTAATCACATGATGCGCACCGAGGTTCTTCAGCCAGGCTTTCGTTTCCTGGCGGGAGGCTGTGCCAATGACTGTAAGGTTGGTCAATCGCCGGGCCAGCTGAACCAGGATAGAACCTACACCCCCCGCAGCACCTATCACCAGGATAGACTTGCTATTGGCCCCTTTTCCCACCTCTACCTGTAAACGGTCAAAAAGCATTTCCCAAGCGGTAATAGCCGTCAGGGGCAGGGCGGCGGCCTCCGCATCAGTCAGGCTATGTGGTGCTCGGCCGACGATGCGTTCATCTACCAGCTGGTACTGAGCATTGCTACCAGGGCGGGAGATATCCCCCGCATACCAAACTCGCTCTCCAACGGAAAACTCTGTAACCTCTGGACCAATTTCTTTAACAACCCCTACAGCATCCCACCCCAGGACTTTCCACTGCCCCTCAACGGGCGTGACTTTGGCACGTATTTTAGTATCTACAGGATTTACCGATATCGCACGAACCTCAACCAGTAAATCTCTCCCGGATGCTTCGGGAACCGGCAAGGAGATGTCCTGCAGAGATTGGGAGTCAGAAATGGGCAGGGATTGTTGATAACCGACGGCCTTCATCATTATAAAACGTCCTTTGTGAACAACCCGATTGGGATGGCGTCATCTTAGATATTGTTGTCCACTAGAAAAACCACCTAAATGTGTAAGGTGTTTCAAAAAATATTTTAAAGTCCAAACCGCCACCTAAAAGTTCCCGCCTACTTCCCCCTGGGATAATGCGATTTTTTACATGAGATACCCCTATAGAAAACCAGCCGGGGCTAACCTAAAAAGTCGCGCAAAATTCCGTTGAATCTGCTTGCTGCCTCCAAAAACAGGAAGTGACTGCCTCCATCGATGGCATCAATAATTTCCAATCGCGAGCCTCTAATCTGCTTGTGAATCCACTGCTGGCACTCCACCGGGTGAGGACTGGCCCTACCGAAAGCGATCAAAGTGGGCTTTGCTATACGGGGGATAAAGTCCCGCCAGTCACGGGTGACATTGTCGATAAACAGGCGTGCCGCCAGTGCACGGGGGAACTGCAAATTGACCGCAATCAGCTCTTCCCTTTGTTGTGAGGTCATTGCCGGGGTCACCATAGACATCAGGATATCCCGGGTGGCTCGCTCCCCATTGGGGCCTATCAACTGGTTGGTAAACTGGTAGAGTCCATCAGGTGTGAAAATTGCCCCAGCATCTAAACACTGTTTTTCCGACCAGCCAGGATCGGCGAGCAGGGCAGCGGGCTCATCGATAAAAACCAATTTAGAAACCAAGCCATCACCGAACATCTCCAGGTAATTCCAGATAACTGAGACACCCGCCGAGTGGCCGAGCAGGTAGAGTGGGTCTGGCCTAAGGTCGGTAATCAGCTCCTGCAGATCCTTGGCCAAACGGGCAATTCGGTATCCATGTGAGGGTTTGTCAGAAAGGCCGTGGCCGCGCATATCCAGTGCGACCACTCTCAGGTGATCGCTCAGTCCTGCGAGCTGATGCTTGAATAAGGCGGCCCCCTGGGACCAACCATGTAGTATCAATAGAGTGGGCCCGGAGCCCGCCTGCAGGTAGCGGAGCGTCACCCCATCCGAAGTAATAAATGCAAACCGTCCTGCAGATTTATTCATAAGCTGTAAATAGACAACAATGTTTCATACTTTCTATACTGAGGAGTTATACCAACATTCCTTCTGGACAAGTCAGTATTGAAAAATGTGTAAAAGGAATTATCTGTATTGGCATGACTAGACACTCAGCATCTGGACGGCAGTTTCTTCCCGTCTTACAGTAAACTAACCTCCTCTAATAAAGATTTAGACTAACTCCCACCTTCTCGTTAGTTTGTTACTCAGCTTTGGAACAATGATCCTACCCAGCAACAACAGACATCATAAAGCAGCTAGTTCCCTCCAGTCTCACGACAGTCTTTCACAGACCAGTATACTAACGTGTATAGCCAGAGTGCGGTTCATTTTGACTTCAGTTATCACTTAGTCTCGCATTCGACAGTGTGTTGAAACCCATATGACTCATAAAAATGCCCTTATGCGACTCATAGAGTTGTGATCTATGATCCATCTACAAGAATACTCTCCGAATTACTCAGTAACTTCCTCGGTATTCGCCCTAAAAAAATGAATTACATACCATCAGCTGGACTGCAAGCCGACTCCCCCTTCAGAGCATTTCTCTGGCCATTTCTACGCTCCGCGAAAACACATCCGGAACAACTATCGACGTATAAATCCTAATTCATAAAAATGAGACAAAATTCATCTTACTATAATGATGCAATCAATTTATATCGATGATAATTTTAATTTCAAGAGAAAAGTATTAGATCCTCAAGGCGATGGCTGAGCGACTAAAAATACAACAATCCAAGATCAGTCAAATTCTTGCAGAAGGGTTTCCTGGAGGTTTTGGTGCAATAAAACCTTATTTCCAGTTATGGAGTGCGCTATATGAAGAACATTACGTATATAAGAATCTTGAATTTAGTTTTCTTACTATGCATATCATTTACTTCCTATGCGGAGTTCCCAACAAAAGATTTTTTATTTGAAGCATCCAAGCTACGCCTATTTCACCCAGCGCAGCTCTGATTGCTGTGAAAGTATGATGCTTTATTTTCATTCTACAAAGCCATGTAAGTTAACAATAAAGTATCATACTTTCTATATTGAGAACTTTCTTGCAAGTACGAATGCTGATCCATCTCCCATTGACCGCAGGAGATCCTCGCCAGTTTAATCCATTCCCAACTGCACACCGGATTACGCTTTTGAAGCCTACCTTAGTGTCCTCATACACCATCATTTTTGATAAGTGTGAGTCATAGAGTGAGCTACTATGAGTCACTTTAAGGGTGTTTTATGAGTCATAGATACAAGAGTTCCTCCATCGCTCTATACACAGAAGGGACTGCCGGAAGAGATCGGCGCGACACGACGGGTCATTGTCTACTACGAGACCGAGAGCGAACACCCACCGGCCAACCTGCTGGTAGACCTGGCGCAGGCCCTCAAGGTCAGCACGGACGAGCTACTCGGTGTTAAGCCGATGAAGAAGATCAAGCAGCCGGATTCCAGATTGCTGAGACGGATGCAGCAGATTGAGAAGCTGGACGCCGCCACCAAGCGGCAGGTGATTCAGGTGATCGATACGTTTATCGAGAATGCCAAGCTGAAGAAGCAGGCTTGATAACCCATAACGACAAAGCCCCGGCAGGTCGTTCTACCGGGGCTTCTAGGTAATTAGGCGTCTCGCTTATTTATATTCAATAGGCACTGCCTGCCAATGCATTTCTTTTCTAAGTACATCCGCGTCAGCTATACCTTTGGGTAAAGTGACATTTAATTGATCCGAGCTTAGCCACTCAACACGTACATCTCCAGCAGCCTCCACAATAAATATGTCTTCAGGGTACCTCTAAAAATTCACTAATTTCCGGTAAAATAGTCTAAACGCTCACTAGTAAAGGTTATTGTCAAATGGAGCTATAACCAAATCTGGTGTTTAAAGGTTTGAAAAAAAGCGGCGTATCTGGTTGATTTGTTATCGCCAGACAATAAACCAACTAAGGGATACGCCGCCATGGACAAGAATACCGTTGTCGAGTTTTCAGGTCGAGAGGAGACGACCGATCCGCTAACAGAAATTCTACGCAGGGGAGCACGAGAACTACTTCAGCAGGCTATAGAAGCCGAATTATCCACTTTTATGGATACATTCCGTGAGCGTCGTTTAGACGATGGCCGCGCGGCTGTTGTACGCAATGGACACCTGCCTGTGCGCGATATTCAAACTGGCATTGGCCCGGTTGCGGTGAAAGTGCCAAAGGTACGTAGTAAAGATGGCAAGCCCGTAACCTTCCGTTCCGCATTAGTGCCGCCATATGTGCGCAAAGCTCGGACCCTGGAATCTGCACTGCCCTGGCTTTACCTGAAAGGCGTATCAACAGGAGAGATGGAAGAGGCCCTGAGGATTCTGGTTGGCCCGGAAGCGAAAGGCTTGTCGGCCAGTACAGTGTCACGCTTAAAAAGTCAGTGGAAGCAAGAATACGAGGCATGGCGGAAGCAGGGACTGAATAAAGATCGCTGGGTTTATATCTGGGTAGATGGCATCTATAGCGGCCTGCGTTCAGAAGAGAGTAAGCTCTGCGCTCTAGTTGTCATTGGTG